>CAZGED010000011.1:0-19415 GCA_964525085.1 uncultured Senimuribacter sp. | reverse complement strand
CAGGATCTTGTGAACATAGGACTGATGGCCCACATCCCAGATGATCTTGTCGCGGGGACTGTCAAAGACCCGGTGCAGAGCGATGGTCAGCTCTACGATCCCCAGATTGGAAGCCAGATGGCCACCGGTTTTCGATACGTGATCGATCAAAAAATCGCGGATTGCATAAGATAGAAGTTCCAACTGATCCTCATCCATGGATTTTAGATCAGCTGGAAAGTCATATTCTGTCAAATCCTTGCTCATAAATTGCTCCTTTTTATCCTTTGTATTTGCACAGGCTGCCCGCGCTTATCTGGTCCGCTTTTCCAGCTTCAGGACCAGGTTCCGGAAGAACTCCGCGTTGTCGTAGTATTCCTCAATGGCCTTAACGGCGTTCTGCGTCAGCTCGTGCAGCTTTTGATCGGAAGCCTCCATGCCGTTGAGGGACACGTAGGTGATCTTCTCATTCTGCGCGTCCGCACCAGTTTTCTTTCCCAGCTCCGCTTCATTTCCCCGGACGTCCAAGATGTCGTCGGCGATCTGATAGGCCAGTCCCAGATTTTCAGCGTAGACGGTCATATTCTTCATCATCTCGGCGTCGGCGCCGCCCAGATAGAGCCCTGCCCTGACGGCGGCCACGATCAAAGCGCCGGTTTTGTTCAGATGAATGTATTCCAGCATTTCGTTGGAACACTGCTTGTGCTCTGATTCTATATCGGAGACCTGTCCGGCTACCATGCCGCGGACACCTGCGTTGGACGTGATGGTATAGGCGGCGTTGATCCGTTTTTTCAGCTCCTTTAAATTGTCAAAATAGAGGAACATGTCCTTGTTCATAACCTCAAAGGCGGTGGTCAGCAGTCCGTCGCCGGCCAGAATGGCGATGGCGTCTCCGTAGACCTTGTGGTTGGTCGGCATGCCGCGGCGCAGATCGTCGTTGTCCATGGCCGGCAGGTCATCGTGGATCAGAGAATAGGTGTGAATGTACTCCATGGCGCAGGCAAAGGCCAGCGCGTCCTTGGCGTCGCCTCCGGCGAACTCACAGGAAGCCAGCAGCAGTACAGAACGCAGCCGCTTTCCCCCTGCTGTCAGGGAATACTTCATGGATTCATACAGGGAACTGCTCTTGGTGTCGATGCCCGGCATAAAGTCAAGCAGATGGCAGTTGACCATTTCTTTGTACTCATCGTAGTTCTCTCTCATCATTGTTGTTGCACCTCGCCTTCAAACGTTTCAATCTTCTGTTTCGCATTCTTTAATATATCTTCACAGATCCGATAGTGTTTCATACCTTCTTCATAGCAGGCGATGGCCTCCTCCAGGGTGGTGTCCTGAGACTTGATCTTTTCTGACATGGCCTGCAGAGCCTCCAGAGCCTGCTCAAATTTTCCCTCACGCATCTTTTTCACTTCCTATCTCTGTAATTACACATGCGGCATGTCCGTCGCGCAGCGTCAGATCATAGCTTTCGCCTACCGTCAGCGCCGACGCTTCCGTGATCACCCGGCCGTCCGCTCCGCTTAAGACCGCATAGCCGCTTTCCAGGACCTTGGACGGATTGTTTTCCTCCAGGATCAGACGGTGCCGCTCTATGACAGAAGCGAACTGGTCGATCCGTGCGGAGAGCTGTCGCTTCATGGACTCCGCCTCACGCTCCGCCACCAGCTGATGATACATCAGCTTATTGGAAAGCTGCAGCCGCAGCTGTCCCGCCATGTCGGAAAGCTGACGGGACAGCTCCCGGCTGTCCGGTACAGCCATCTGTGCCGCGGCGGTCGGCGTCTCCGCCCTCACATCGGCCACCAGGTCTGAGATGGTAAAGTCGATCTCGTGGCCTACCGCGGAGATCACGGGTATTCGGGAGCGGTAGATGCTTCTGGCCACCGCTTCCTCATTGAAGGCCCAGAGGTCGTCGGCTGAGCCGCCGCCCCGGCCGACGATCAGGGTATCGATATCGTTGTAATGACCGTTCACATAGTCGATCATGGCGGCGATCTCAGCGCCCGCGCCGTCGCCCTGGACAGCTACAGGAAACAGGATCACGTCCACCGTGTCGTTTCTGGACTGGATGATCTTCAGGATATCCCGCACGGCGGCGCCTGTGCGGGAGGTGATGACCCCTATTTTATCAGGATATGGGGGAATCGGCTTCTTGTGGGAAGGATCAAAGAGCCCTTCCCTGCTCAGCTTCGCCTTCATCTGCTCAAAAGCGACCGCCAGACTGCCCGCACCGGAAAGCTCAATATTCCGCACATACAGCGAATAGGTCCCGTTCTTCTTGAACACGCTGACGCCGCCGGTCAGAATCACTTCCATGCCGTCCTCCAGCATCCAAGGCAGCTTCATCGCGTATTCCCGGTGGAGAAAACAGTTCAGCTTGCTCGCGGCATCGATGACGGAAAAGTATACGTGGCCGGTGGCGTGGTATTTCAGGTTGGAAATCTCTCCTTTGACTACCACCGCTCCCAGCAGCGGATCCGTGCCGATGACCCGGCTGATATATTCGTTTAACTGTGATACCGTAACTGGTTTCAGCGCCATAGCTCTCTACCTCCCAGAAGAGCGATTCCCACCGCGTTGTCGCAGCTGAGAGAAGGCTCTCCGAAACAACATCGGATGCCAGCCAGCCGCTCCGGCAGAAATCTGCGGATATATTGGCTGGCGGACACACCTCCGGCGAAAAGGGCGTCAGATACGTCATATTTCTCTGCCAGCTGGGCGGTCTGGTCCGCCATCGCCTGGCAAATCCGGTCCATCAGCATGGCTGAAAGCTGCCCGAAAGAGAGAACGCCCGTTCCCGCAGGCGGCTCCCCCGCTTTCTGCGGTGTTTTCTCCTGCGGTTTCTCCCGCATTGTTTCCTGCAGCAGGCGCTGACATTTGGTTTCGATGCCGGACAGGTTGATATAGCCGTCTTCGCATTTGATCCTCGGCAACAGGCTACCTTTGACCCTGCCTGCGGCGGACGATCCGACGCCTTTCAGGTCCTCCCGTCTTGCGGCCTCTTCCATGGCCAGCCGGTCGATCTCCTGGCCGCAGGGAAATTCAAAACCCATGGCGACGCCGACCCGGTCCAGAACCTGTCCAAAGGCCAGATCCTTTGATCCTCCCACGATGTTCAGGCAGTCTCTGTCCGCCAGCAGACATTCAGAAGTTCCGCCGGAAAAATGAAAGGACAGGAATCTTTCCGTATCTTCCAAAGGCGATCGAAACCTGACGGCGGCCACGTGGCCTTCCTGATGGGAAAAGGTCATCAGGGGCAGACTCCGGGCGGCCGCAATCGTCCGCGCCGCCGAAAGCCCCGCAAGAAACACCGGCATATAGGAGCCCTCCACCGGACGCGGTCTGGATGAAACCGCCACGCCGTCCAATATCGTGCCTGGCGGCAGCGCCGCAAAGGCCTGTTCGATCATCTCCGGAAGGCGATTGACATGCTGAAAAAGAGCGACGGACTGCCGAAGCCCTCTCTCGCCCTTTTTTACATCCAGAAACCGCTGGAGATTGCATATGATGTCGCCCTCCCGGCTGACCAGAGCCACGGAGGTCTTGTAATTGCTGGTATCGATGCCCAGGACAGCATGATCCCGCGCAGCCCTAGGCATGGTCTTCCCGGCCTTCGTCGGTTTTTTCCGTATTTTCCGCCTCGGCTTCGGCCATGTTGACCGCATATTCCGCTTCCGCTTCGGATTTGGCCATGTTGACCGCGTCCTCGGCGATCCGGCCTAAAATCCCGTTGACGTATTTCGGCGACGCGTCGGTGCCGTATTTTTTTGCCAGTTCCACAGCCTCGTTGATGGAAACGGCCGGTAAAATATCGTCGAGATAGAGGATCTCACAGGTGGCCAGCCGCAGCACCGCCAGATCCGTCTTCGGCATGCGGGACAGCTTCCAGCCGGTGCAGTGGACCTCGATGCGCCCGTCGATCTGGTCTTTTTTGTTGCAAAGCAGCGAGTATACGTCGTTGCAGTAGCTGCGCTGCTTCCGGTCGATGCGCGCCTGGTTCATGTAGTTCATCTTGTTGTTTACGTCAAAATCTCCGCAGGCTTCCATCTGGAAGTACACCTGCATCATGAATTCCCTTGCTCTTTTTCTTGTCATAGCGTTGCTCATAGATTTATTCGTCTTCCTCTCCCGGCAGGTGTACGCCCTGCACATGTATATTGACTTCGCATACCTTCAGATCCGTGATCGATTCGATCTCCCGCTTGACCGTGCCCTGGATATCCCAGGCCAGCTGGGGGATCTTCACCATGTATTCCACGATGACATAGACGTCCAGCACCAGTCCCTCCTCGCCGTGGGATACCTTGATGCCCTTTGGGGTGGTATCCAGCACCGGCAGATTGATCGGCAGGCTGTCCGTCAGGCCGCCCGCCAGATGGTGGACGCCCTTAATGCCGGTGACAGCTCTGGCCGCACAGACCGTAATCACGTCGTCAGATATTTTGATGGTTCCTAAGTTTTCTTGTTGCATGGATTTCCTCGTTTCTCCCTTAGCCAATATTATATCATCGATATCTGCAATTATCAACTTTTTCGTAAAGAATCCTAAAGGCTAATAGCTGCTCTGGATGACGATCTTGTCAGCGGTCCGTCCTGTCTCCTCCATGACGATACTGCAAATCTTGGCTGCCGTGTTCTGCTTCAGATCCTGCTCGTCGACGGTCACCGTTACCGTGCTGTCCGTCATGATGACCAGACATTCCGGCAGGTTTTTCGTGGCAATGATGCCCTCGATGTCCACTTCCTTCTCCATGTATCCCGTCAGTTTTTCCTTCTGCGCCACGGCGTTCTCCTTCTCCGCATCATGGGTGGAGTTCTTGATCGTGTCATCGTACCCCGCGATCAAGTCGCCTCGTTCTAACTCCAGGGCTGCCCTTTTTTCATCAAAGGGGCTTCTGTCGGAGGTTTTCTCAGCGTCAGAGGCTTCGGCGGTAGAGGCCGTGTCGCCCTCCGGGTCCTGCGCGGCATCGGCGTCCGCATCCGCCGGATCCTCAGCCCGGGCCACGTTCTGGCTGTCCACCAGCACGTCGCCGTCGTGAAGAGGAATCTGTCCGGATTTCACGTTGGTGACCACCAGTCCGGCGCAGAAAATCAGCGCCACCGCCATGATGGCTACGTTTTCCTTTTTATTCAAAAATCCTTTGATATCAATTTTCTTCCTTTTCATTCTGTCTTTTCCTCCTGATTTTTTTCAAATACCATGACGCTGGACGCCGGAATGTCAAAGAGCGTGGAAACGCCTTTGATGATGCCGGTCTTGACCACCGGGTCCTCCGCGCCCTGAGCGGTGACGATGACGCCGCTGACTTTGCTCTCTTCTCCATATTGAATCATAACATCTACATCACCTACTCCCTTGACTTCGGACAGAAAGCTGCAGAGGGCGCTTTCTGTGGCGCCGTCGTCGTCGGAGATCTGCCTGCGGCTGTCATGGCTGTCCGTGAGGATGCTGATGGTCAGCAGGAAGACCGATGCGACGATGATCGCTCCGATGAGTTTTACCATGGTTTCTTTTTTGATTTCAGGTCGTTCAAACATAGTACCCTCTCTTTTATACCTATGAGAAATTTCTCTATTTATGAACGAAATCGCTGATGGGAGATAACATCACCGCCAGGACGATGATGGAAAAGATAAATCGCAAGTATTTTGCCATATTTCCCTCAGGCATCAGGATTTCGATAAACGTGATGGACAGTATGACGATAAAGATGTCCTTCACCCATTCCGTGATTATGCTCATGCGCCGCCTCCCAGACTGATGATCGAAGTGATAAAGATGATGAACAGGAGCGAGGCGAAAAACAGCACGCTGCCCATGATGATCAGGCAGCTGCCAACATCGGCGATGCCCGCCGCCAGCTTCTTAGACGCTACCGGCTCTACCAGAAGTGCCGTCACCTTGTAGATCAGGGAGATGACCAGGATCTTGACGATCGGCGTTAGGATCAGGCACAGGATCATCAGAATGCCGAAGACGCCGACCACGCTTTTGATCGAGCCCATACACTTGACAAACAGCTCCACCGTATCCGCGGCAAAACCGCCGACGATGGGAATGAAGGCGTCCAGAGAGTACTTGGCGGTGCCCAGGATGAGGCTGTCGCTGGTCTTGGCAATCAGGCCCTGGATGGCGATGATGCCGGTCATCAGGGTGATGATGATACCCGTAACGAAGAGAGACGCCTGCCTGAGAAATTTTGATAACTGATTTACATAATCTTTTTCTGTTAAACAATTCAGCAGTGAGAACACGGTGGACAGGAAAATCGCCGGAAGCACCACGTTTTTGATGATGGATTGGAAGATGGTCACGGCGGTCAGCAACAGCGGGCTCATGATGGTGCCCGACACCACCTGTCCCATGGCGATGAGGATGGCGATGAGAATGGGCAGCAGAATCTCCATGGTATAGGTAATGGTTTTGACAGCGTCCAGTGTCATCTGGTAGATATCCTGAAAGCCGGTCATGGCCAGGCCTACGATGACGATACAGCAGATCAGGGAGGCGATCTCCGCCGTCCCCTTCTTTCCGAAGGAGCCTGACAGGTTTTTCAAAAGTCCGATGATGATGCACACCGTCAGGATCTCCACGCCTATGACAAGAGCGCTCTTCACCTCGTACAGGAGCAGCGTCTTCAGGCTGTCGATGATATCCTGGGACTGGAAGATGCTCTTCCCCGATAAAGTGGCGTCCAGAATGTCCTCCATGGTAAAGTGGTCCGATATCCCGCCTGACAGCTGGCTGGCGTAATCCTCCAGAGAACCGATCTGCTCCTGGTTCAGGACGTTTTTCATTTGTTCCTTTACGATTTCATCAAAATCCATAGGGTTCCCCTTCTCCCCGCGCTACAGAAGCTGTTCCACCAGATCCAGTATGGATACGAAGACCGGTATGGCAACGCAGAATATGATCACTTTTCCGGCCAGCTCTACCTTTGACGCAATGGAGCCTTCCCCCGCGTCCCGGCACAGCTGAGATGTGAATTCGGTGATATAGGCGATGGCCAGCACTTTGATAATGACTGGAAAGTAGGCTTTGCCAAAGGCCAGCTGGCCGTACAGCTGCGACAGGTAGACAAAGGCGTATTTCAGGCTGTCTGCCAGAAAGTACAGGATCAAAACGCTGCAGGCCACGGCGGTGAATACGCTGAACTCAGGCTTGTAGTTTTTTACCAGCACGATGAGCATGACCGCACACAGTGCCAGTGCCGCTATCTTCAGTATTTCCATCGCTTTAAAACTCCATGAAGACTTTGATCGTATCAAAGAATTCTGAAAGCATTTTGACGATGATGGCAAGGACGATGATCACGCCGGCCAAAGTCGTCATCATAGCCATCTCCTCCTTGCCGGATTTGATCAGCAGCTGGTTCAAAAGCGCGATGCAGATGCCGATGGCCGCTATTTTAAAGATGATACTTACACTCAATCTATGTTCCTCCCCTCTTCGTTTCGTATTTCCGCAGTACAGCTGTCATTTTACGAAACCGCAGTGACCGCTATAATAAAGCGATGGTAATGACCAGCCCGACGGAAACGCCCAGGCGGGCGTACATGCGTCCTTTGGTCCTGATATCTTCCTCCGCCTCTGAAAGCTGCCGGGCGAGCTGATCGTCCAGCAGCCGAAAATGGTCCTGCTGTCCCCGGAAATCGCTTTGTCCCAGAAACCGGCCGCATTTCTTCATGACAGATCTATCGTCCTCCGTCAAAGGGCTCTTTTCGTAGACTAGGTCGATGGCCTGGTTCCACATCTGCTCCAGGGACAACGCCGCCCTTTCATCTCGGTAAGAAGCCATGACGGATCGGAGCAGCACGGCGGTTTCCCTGTTGTCGCTGGCCGCCAGCCTGGCGAAGATCTGGGGCAGCGGTTCTTTGAAGTAGCTGATCTCTGTAGCGATGTGGGCGATCAGGTCCCGAAACTCTTCCAGCAGCTGCCTGCGGCGGCGGATCTCCGCGGATTTCATCATACCTGTGGCGGCAGCGGCTAGAAAAGCCAGAAACAGTCCTGCTGCTTTAACCATGGATCACCTCCTGAACGGTGCCCACTGAAGGCCGGTTTGACAGGAATATGATGTAGTCGAAGGTGCCGCTGTCTATGATACCGGATATGGGGAGCTTCCTGATGTCTTCCATATCGCTGCCGTGGGCGCTGGCGATGACACTGACGCCGCAGTTTCTGCAGGCTTTGATGGCTTCGCCGTCTTCCGTCCTGCCGATCTCGTCGGTGATGACCACGTCGGGAGACATGGCGCGGATCAGCATGAGAATCCCTTCGGCTTTGGGACAGCCGTCCAGCACATCGGTCATGGGTCCCAGCCGGTAGCTGCTGGACCCGCCGTGCATGCCCGCGATCTCGGAGCGCTCGTCGCAGACGGCTACTTTGCGCCCCTCCTCCTCTCCCAGGCTTCGGGCGATATCCCGCAGCATGGTGGTCTTCCCGCAGCCCGGCGGAGAAACGATGAGGAGGCTGGCCGGTCTGTCGTCGTCTTTGATGAGCAGATGCTTCAGAGGCCGGCTGCAGCCGATGATCTCGTGGCAGCAGCGGATATTCAGGGAACTGATCTCCCGCAGCAGCGTGACCTTTCCCTTTTCTATGACCGCCTTGCCGCAGATGCCGACCCGGTGTCCGCCGTCGATGGTGACGAAGCCTTTAGCCAGATCCTCCTCGTAGGCGTAATAGGAGAATTTCAAAAGATTGTTCAGTATATTGGTGATGTCGCTGCCGCTGATGCGTCCGCGCAGAGGCACGGGTTTGCCGCGGCACATGAGCCTGACTTCTCTATCCCGATATACCCGCACTTCTTCCATGGCTTCCCGCTGGGTCCGGTCCATGGCGTCGATCTGGCGCCGGATCTCCTGCGGAAAGCACTGAAAGACTTTCTCAAAATGTTTCATGGCTCGCCTGTCCTCTCTTTCTCTAACATCATATTCGCAGGACAGGCAGATATGATTACTTTTTTACAGAGGACATTTTCCCGTCCCCCGGCCGCATGGGACGCCGGCACGCCAGGTTCGCCAACGACAAAAAACAACAAAAACTGCAAAAAAAGATGGCGGCACCGCCATCTTTTTTCGTCAGATTGGATTCTTATTCAGCCGGATATTCCTCTATTTCAGGCTGTCGGGATATGATATTGTGAGACATGCCGTTATCCGGCACAATGCATTCACCTGTGATCCCGTCTGTAAAATCCGTACACATCATGTATACGACCCGGGCGACCGAATCGACGGACTTGATCTCATCGAGCTGTGGAATGGAGATTTCCTCGAAGAGTTCATCCTCCTGCTTCTCTGTCAAGGACGATGACATCAGATTGTTCATGGCGCCTGCCGTCGCCATCCCGCCCGGTGCCACGGTATTGACCTTGATTCCGAAGCGCTTCAGCTCCTTGGCCGCTTCAATGGTGAGAGAAACCACACCTCCTTTGGATGCCGCGTAATGAGCGTAGCCGCCGAAAACAGGGTACGGAAGCCATGCGCAGTTAGATGAGATAAGCGCCATCTTACCTTGGATTCCCTTTTCGATCATGTACCTGCTCACGTGCTTGACCGTTCGGAAAGCGCCCATCAGATTTACATCGAGGACCTTTTTGAAATCGCTTTCCGGCAGATCATAGATATGGGCATAATTCCATGTGGCTGCTGCGGTAACCAGAATATCCAGGCTGCCGAAGGTCTGATCCGTAAACCGGACCATCTCTTCCACCGCTGCCTCATCTGTCACATCCACCTTGCAGTATACGACCGATTCCCTGCCGTATCCACATTCTTCAAAAAGACCGAGGGCATTCTCTGCCTCCTTCTCGGAATAGCTGGCGAGCACCACCTTTGCGCCGCCTTGAAGGAGCCTCAGCGCCACGTTAAAGCCCAGTCCGGAGGTGCCTCCGGTGACAAGCGCTGCTTTTCCCTTTACCATGAATATTTCATCCAGCGGCGGCGCCTCATTAACGTAACCTCTCATCATTTCAACCGCCGGATCCTTTGGATTGTATGCCATTTTCTCCTCCTCCACTGTCTTCACCGAAGCCCTTATTTGATAAAGTTTTTGTTGCAGACCACAGCCTTCGCGCCGTGGCAGCCCAGCTCAAGAACGGTTCCCGGTTCCGAATGTTTGACATCGACGATTGCGAAACCGATGTTCTTGTCCAGGGTATATCCGTAGATCATCTGCCTTACGATACCGACTTGAACACCCTTGCAGCAAGCCGCCTCGTTTTGGGCAATGTCTTCATAGCTCTCTCTGGCCGGATCCAGTTCCAGACCCACCAGCTTGTACTGAGGGCCTTCCTCTTTAGCCTTCATCAGGGCTTCCTTTCCGACAAATTCTTTGTCCGGTTTTACCGACCAGCCAAGACCGCACTCATACGGTGTCAGGCCGTACATATCCTGCCGAAGTGCAAATCCCTTCTCCATCGGCAGCGCCCTCACGTAGACTTCCAAGGTGCGCAGTTCCTTTGCGTCAAAGGCTCCTTCCTTTGCTCTGAGCGCCGCTTCCACTTCCTTTGTGTCAGCCATATCGCAGTAGATCTCATAGCCGTTTTCACCGGTAAAACCGCTTCTGTGGATCTGCACCTTTCTGTCTCCGATCCTGTTTTCTGCCACCCGGAATCTCTTCAGATCATCTACAGGCGTCTCAAGAAGTGCATTCATATAGGCAAGGGAATCGGGTCCCTGTACCGCATACATATCGATGTCCCAGGTCAGTTCCTGCATCTCGACCGCAAGATCTCCCTTTTGCTGCAAAAGCCAAGGCTGAAACTTCGGTGCATAAAGGGTCGATACCCAGTACCGTTCTTCTCCCATACGCATGACGATGGTGTCATCCACAATCTTTCCTGCTTCATTTAAGAGCGTCGTGTATTTGCTTTGTCCGACCGCCGCGCCGGCAATATCGTTGACACACAGATAGTCCAAAAGCTTTCCGGCATCTCTTCCGCTTACCTCCACAAGATCGTGGGTCCAGCGATACCAGCCTGCATGGTTTCTTACCGCATTGTGCTCTGCGCGGGCCACAGCATCTTCTCTAAATAACATTTTCGCATCCCCCTCTCCTAAATCATTCTCTTATCAATCTTATGTCCGATGACAATTTCCATCTCATCGGTGTCCTTGTTCTCAAACCAGCACGAGAATTCCGGATCCACCATGGTCTTAACTCCATTGTGCCAAAGGGTCTCATACCCCAGTGTCAGCTCGTCGATCGGGGCCATCGCGTAGCGCCCGTTGAAATCATCCGCCGTTACGTGCATGCGCACCTCATCCTTGGTGAATGCCGTGATCTCGCAAGGTACAAGCTGAGAATCCAGAAGGTATTTGATGTATCCGCCCATGATCCGCGCGTCCTTTTTTTCGATCTCGCGGGGAACACCCAAGTATTCACGAAGGCCTTCGACCGAGAACGGATCCATGAACTCATTTTTTCCTGCCGTGGAGAAAACGATCCGAAAGATCCTTTCGAACTCTTCATCGCTGTCTGCCATATCCCGAATTGCCACGAGCGGGAATGCGACGCACCAGGTCCAGCCCATCTCCATGACCCAGTGATAGGCCCATTCGAAGGACTTTTCCTCACCAAAAGCATTGGTGTATTTCCCGTTTCTCAAAATCTGTCCTTCCTTCACGGTTCGTTCTTCCGGCGTGTTGTGCACCGGCATCACAGGCTGGTTCATGTGATCCATCCAGCCCTGTTTTTCCAGTTGAAAAACATCTCTTCTCTCGGCCACGACTCTGCAGTGTCTGTCTCCGCAACCCCTTGCCTCACACATATTCAGCGCCACTTCATTTTCGTTGTCCCGGGAGCAAAGATCAAAGTTTGCGGTGAACATGGCCGTCGTCATGTTGCAGAGCTCGCCGCCTACGATATCCCATGGACATGTATCCAGTTCCTTTTCCACCCTGTCACGGGTAAACTGGATGACCCGTCCTGCCATATTCTCGTATTCGTCTCCCGAATCACCGAAAATGGCACCCAGCCACGCGCTTCTTTCACAAAACTCCGGTATATTCCATTCATCATAGTATCCGTTCAGGTACTGTTCACTGGAAGCCGACATATTGAACATGTATGCGACATCACAGATTGCCGAAGTTCTCTTCTCAAAGTCCGGCTCCAGAATCCGCATCACCTGAAATATGTTTGCACTGAAGGCGGCAATGTGGCGGACACCGAAACGGTATCCTTCCTTTTCGGTGATCAGTTTGCCCCATACTGTCTCAATACACTTGCGCTGATCCAGCTTGTCTTTAACTGCCATATAGAGTCCCTCCTCTTTTTAAGTGTTTCAAATCTCTCGAATGACCTCAGTCCTGTTATGCTGACATCATCCTACCCGCTGCCGCTCTTTTTGGCATGCCGCTGTGCTGTCGTTTTTTTGCTCCAAATATCCTACAGTTTGTATGGTATCTTCGGCTTGTTTTTTTGTCTGAACATTGGTAGAATAGAGAAGAATAGGGAGGTTCATCGTCATGAAACTGAATGCCGACATCATCTTTGACAGATTATCCGAAATGATACCCGCAGAAATAACCGGATACAGGGATGCAGGCCTGACCGTGGGGAGGCCCGAATTCTATCTCGATGAAAATGACAATTTTCTGGCCGGACATCTGTACATTCTCAGAAGTGAAACCATTTCCAGGCGGGCAGCTGCTGAAAAAGGCGCTGTTCTCGTATGCATCGGAGACATCCCGCAAATGGCCTATTTCCATGATCGATGCTGCTTCATAAAGCTTGGGAGCCACGCCAATCTGCTTCAGGTGTTCAACTGCCTCCAAAAGATCTTTGACTTCTTCGACAACTGGAGTCAAAGGCTGATTTCCATCGCAGATCAAAATATCAGCCCCCTGGAGATGGCAGAAGCCAGCCTTCCCGTCTTCAAGAATCCCATCCTCATTCTGGACTCCGGCTTCAAAGTCGTAGCACAGACCGGATTCCCGGATTCAGGCCCTTCGGATGACGGCTTCCGCAGCATCGAGGCGGATGAACTCAGTGTTGAAGCCCTGGGCAAGTATATGCAGCAGTGGGATCCGCTTCTCAATCAGCATGAGCCCCTGCTTCTCACCACGATGGGTGTCACAACCCTGAGCGCGAATTTTTTTGACGGGCAGGAATATGCCGGCAGCATCACCATAGAATATCTCAAAACCTGCCACAGACCCGGGGACGATGCCCTGCTCCTGTATCTGTCCCTTTTTATATCCCGTGCTGTCAAACGGAATGCCTCTCTGTCCACCTCTGAGCGAAGCATGCTCAAACGATTTTTCCAGACCATCGTGCAGGGTCTGCCGGTGGATACCTCTTTGCGGCATTATCTGGAGCGCATCCGGGAGAGCCGCCGTTTTATCTGCGCCTTCATCCAGGCGAACCACCGATTTGCCCAGATTCCCCCTGCGTACATCTGCAGCAAGTTCAGCAGTCTGTTTCCGAAGAGCACCACCTTTGAATACCGGTCAAACATCGTTTCCTACATCGAAGGGGATTGGGACGCAGATCACAGCGTTTCCATCGAGGAACTGATACAAAAAATCGAGCTTCTCGCAGATGCTATGGACCTTAAGGTGGGGCTCAGCGGCTGGTTCACCGACCCATATCAGGCCCGCCTGTATTATGCTCAGGCCCATGCCGCACTGGAAAACGGCACGCTGTCGGATCCCGAGAAGAAATGCTTTTCCTTTGATGAGTATGCCCTCATGGAGCTGATCCTGAACGCCCAAAAGGATCTGCCTCTCGAAATGTATTTTCCGGAGGGGCTGCAACGGCTTTTCAGCCACGACAAAAAGTCGCCTACCAGCTACGTTGACACGCTGCATGTGTATCTCGATCACAACATGAACATCACGAGGACGGCATCCGCTCTGTATATCCACCGAAGCACCCTGATCGAAAGGCTGGCAAGAATCGAGCGGGAACTTGGAGAGGATCTGAACGACCCGGACGTCAGGCTGAGAATCCTGATTCTTCTCAAAGCCATCGATATTCAGAAGAGCGTCCACGGCGAATAACATGCATCAAAAACAGGGGCTGCTGCAAAGCCGGATGAGAAAACCCATTCCGGTTTGCAGCAGCCCCTTTCGGCTTCGCCTTAATCTTCTATTGCCTTTAACTTTGCGTCGATCTCTTCCAGCTGCTCCTGCGTGATGTCTGCCTGCGGGAAACTGCAGAGCTTGCGGAAGGTCAGTCCCTGTACCAGCTTCATCTGCGGATCCGTGCTGAATCCTGGGGAAACTGCGGTGATGATCTCCACTGCCTTTTCATTCTTTTTAAGTTCTTTGATTTTAGAATCTACCGATAATGCCATAACGCGGCCTCCTTTCTCTATGGCCCCATTCTATGACTTCTGAACCAAAAAGAACAGCCGGCATTTTAACGGTATGCTTACCGCTCCAACGTACAAAGTGAACGGTCATGCGGACGAACTGAAGACTCCGCCGCCCGATTATATACCGTTACCATTCACGGCTCAACCGAAACAAAAAACCCCGTAGATAGACTGCGGGGTTTTAAGGACAGGTAATAAGCCTCTCTATTTCCCGTTCATGCTCGCGTTGCATTTTGATATACTTCTCCCCCTGATTCAAAGGCTTCTACTTGCTTCGTCAGGTTCTTTCCTTGATATTGCAGCGCAGTCGCGTCAAAGAATTCTCTTGTCCGCCTTTGTTAGATGCTCATTTCCCTAAATATTTTTCCCGGATCTCCCGGTTGGCTTCCAAAATCCGCTGGCGCAGTTCCCGCACCGGCATCCGCAGAGCCCCCTGGCCGAAGATCATCATCTGCTCAAGCCCGTCGGAGGTGGCCACGGTGATCCGCTGTTTCTTCCCGTTTTCCAGCACATACTTTTCAATATACTGGTCGGCGGTCTGGCCCTCTCTGGTGTAGACCACCGTCAGATCCCCGTATTGTTCCGTCATGCCGTTATTGCCCGGCTGTTGATATGCGTCGAAGACGACAATCATAGCCTCCCCTGTATACCCCTGGTAATTCCGCAGGGTCTCGATCAAAAGGCTTCTGGCCGCTTCCAGGTTCAGGGAAGACATATCCTTCAGCTCATCCCATGCGAAGATCACGTTATACCCGTCGATCAAAAGCACAGGCAGGGCTTTGCTGTCGTTGTAGCCGCTCTTCACCTTCGGAAAACGGTTCATATCAGAGGCCGACACCACCCTGGCGGGCCGCTTAAAACGGTTTTGCTCCCGCTTGCTGATGCCGTAGGTCTGGCGGAAAACGGCTTCCAGTTCGGCATCGCTGTATTCTCTGCGGCCGGTTCGCCGGACGGCCTCTTCCGCAGCCGCCCTGGTCTCGGCAAGAAAGGCGGGCAGATGCATGTATCTCTCCACCTGATCCCACGGAACCGTGACGCTGCTTCCATGGCTGCAGAATACGGAACCGCAAGGGTTGTCCGGGTCTCTGTCCGGATCGTAGCCTCGGGCGGCGATGACCGCCGCGGCATCTCTGCACGGGAAGTACCCCGCATAGTTCAGCATCAGTCTGCCCTGTCCCTTCGTGTAGGACAACACTTCCTTCGGGTAATCCCCTACGGCGGCTACCGGAGCCCGGCCGGTCAGCACGGCCATGTCTCCCTCAATGGCGGGCTGGCCGCAAGTGCCGGCGATCTGCTGCATGTCGTGCATGGCGCGCCCGATGTGGGCGGACGGAACCTCCAGCCTGTAGTCATAATACGGCTCCAGCAAAAGACTTTCGGCCCGGCGCAGTCCGTGACGCACGGCCCTGTAGGCCGCCTGGCGAAAATCCCCGCCCTCCGTGTGCTTCACATGGGCTTTCCCCGACACCAGGGTAATCTTCATGTCGGTGATCGGCGAGCCGGTCAGAACCCCCGGATGGTCCCGCTCGGCAAGGTGGGTCAGGATCAAGTTCTGCCAGTTCCGGTCCAGCAGATCCTCGCTGCAGTCGGTGTCCAGCCGGATGCCGCTGCCTGGGGGAAGAGGCTCCAGAACCAGATGAACCTCCGCATAGTGGCGCAGCGGTTCAAAGTGGCCGACGCCCTCTGCCCTGCGGGAGATGGTCTCCCTGTAATTGACGGTCGGCTTTCCCAGCCCGATGGAAAGGCCGAACCGCTCCTGAACCAGGGTCGTCAGGATCTCCATCTGCACTTCCCCCATGAGCTGGATCTGGATCCGATGAGAGGCCTCATCCCACAGGACATGGAGCTCAGGGATTTCTTCTTCCAGCAGCCGGAATTTGCTGTAGGCGTCGTGAGGATCACTGCCGTCGGGCAGCAGCACCTCATAAGAGAGAATCGTGTCCAGCTTTGGCTTGGCTCCTGAGACCGCCTCAAAGCCCAGTCCCTGGCCGGAAACCGTGGCGCTGAGCCCGCAGACGGCGCAGACCTGTCCGGCCGAAACCGTGTCCACGGCATCAAAACGAGCTCCGTTGTAGATGCGGAGCTGGGTAATCTTCTCTTCTCCCACGCTGTCTCTCACATGGAGGGCGCCGCCGGTCACCTTCAAATGGGTCAGCCGCTTTCCCTGATCATCCCGGCTGATCTTGTAAACTCTGGCGCCGAAGGTGTCAGGGTGGCTGCAGACCCTCATATACCGGGCCATACCTGCCAGAAATGCTTCTACACCGGCCATCTTCAGTGCGCTGCCGCTGTATACGGGAAACATCTTGCGATCCGCGATAAGGCTGCGCAGCATCTGGTCGCTGACGGTGCCTTCCGACAGGAGCATTTCCAGCGCCCTTTCGTCGCAGAGAGCAGCTTTTTCATAAAACGCCTCATCAAACGCCCCATCTTGGGCGTCAAAGGAGAGGGCATCGAAGGGAACGAAACCGTCCCCCAGCTGATTCGAAAGCTGCTCCATGACGGCGTCCACATCGACACCGGCCAGATCGGTTTTGTTGATGAAGACGAAGACCGGCACATCGTAGCTGTCCAGCAGGCTCCACAGGGTCTGCACGTAACCGGTCACGCCGTCCGATGCGCTGACGACCAGGATGGCGTAATCCAGCACCTGCAGAGTTCGTTCCATCTCAGCGGAAAAGTCCGTGTGCCCCGGCGTGTCCAGCAGCGTTGCCGACATGCTGCCCAGGGGAAATACCGCCTGCTTGGAAAAGATGGTGATGCCCCTGCTCTTTTCCAGCGTATGGGTATCAAGAAAAGCATCACCATGGTCCACTCTCCCCAGGGACCTGGTGATGCCGCTCAGATAAAGCAGACTCTCTGACAGCGTCGTCTTGCCGGCGTCGACATGGGCAAGGATGCCGATGCAGATATGCTGGTTTGATTTGTCCTTCGATGTGTTTCCCATAAAAACCCCTTTCTGCAGAAGAGAACCGTGTCAGGCTTCCTCCTCAGGCTCTTCCGCGGCCGTCGGAAGAATCTGCACCTTCACCTTTTCGATCCGCCGCTCTTTGACGGACAGAATGGTGAAGACATAGTTTTCAAATGTGATGTCCCGGTTTTCATCGCCTTCTTCTGGAATTTCGCCCAGAATGTCGATGATAAAGCCGCCGATGGTCTCGCTGTTCTCCGATTCCAGATTGATCTCCGTCTCTTCACAGAGATCGCTGAGAGAAACGTTTCCGTCGACCAGATAAAGATTATCGTCAACCTTTTCTATGATATGCTCTTCCTGGTCGTATTCATCGTCGATATCTCCCACAATCTCCTCGATGATGTCCTCCATGGTTACGATACCGGAAAAACCGCCGTATTCGTCGATCAGGACGGCAATATGCTGTTTCTCGATCTGAAGCTCGTAGAACAGAGAGTCGATATTCTTCGTTTCCGGCACGAAATACGGCTTTCTCAGGATGGAACGGATGTCCACCTTGTCAAAGCCGGCTTCTCTGGCTTTGATCAGATAATCCTTGATGTGAAGGATACCGATGATGTTGTCTGTATCGTCCTCACAGACGGGGATTCTGGAATATCGCAACTCCATCAGCTCATCTAGATACTCCTCCGCAGGGTCGTTGATATCGATCAAAAATACGTCCGTCCGCGGCGTCATGATTTCGTAGGCCAGCTCGTCGTCGAACTGGAAGATGCTGTTGATCATCTTCTTGCCCTCTTCTTTGATCTCGCCGCTCTGCTGGCCCGCTTCCAGTATGGACATGACCTTGTCCTCCGAGTATCCGCTGTTCTGAATATCGGTCTCCTGACGGAACAGCTTCAGAAACAGATCGGTGATCAAGGTCAGCAGCGCCACCAGAGGCTTCAGTACGATGAGAAAAAAACGTTCGATGGACGTCATGGCCATAGCCACCGCTTCACTGTGCTGCTGGGCGATCTTTCTGGTAAAGTATTCCCCGAAGATGACGGAAACGACGACAAAGACGATCAGAGACAGGATATCGTCGTAAGGCAGCCTGATGGCAAAGAACAGCCCCACCGTCACGAAGATATAGCTGAGCAGCCGGTTGGTAAAACGGTAGCCCGTAGGGCGTTCCAGGATCACGATCAGCCGTGCGGCCCTTTCGTCCGCCTCTGCCAGCTGCCGCACCTTGCTGCGGTTGGCTGTGTTCATGGCCGTATTGGTCAAGACCACCAGGCCGTTGACCGTTACCATGACCGCGATGATGATCAACTGCAATTGTAAAGGTATGTTACCGGGATCAGATGACATTTTGTTCACACTCCTTAGATTTACTTACTCCTTAAGCTTTTCTTTTTCGCAATAGATAGTCCGGCTTCACCGGCCGGTTCATTTTCATCTTCAGAATCTGCTGGGGATGAGGCGCCGACTGCAGTGCTTCACCGCTTTC
Source organism: uncultured Senimuribacter sp. (assembly GCA_964525085.1). Classification (GTDB taxonomy): domain Bacteria; phylum Bacillota; class Clostridia; order Peptostreptococcales; family Anaerovoracaceae; genus Senimuribacter. Next base: position 703 of record CAZGED010000011.1, on the reverse strand, counting down.
CAGATCGTACATTTCGGTAATTTCCTGGATAAAGAACGGGATATCCGGGCCGAAGACCTCGATCTCCTCGCCGACAGACATCTTGTTCCGCTGTTCCACCACCGCATAGCCGCTCCCATCGTCATAGCTTTTGACCACGCCGACAAAGCTGTATTCCCGGGTATAGGCGCTGGTCTGGTAGTTCTGGTCCTTGTTGGTAGGCCGGTCAAAGTAGAAGCCTGTGGTGAACTCCCTGTGGCTGACCTTTTTCACCTCCGAAAGCCAGGACGGGTCGAAGCGGTAATGGTCCGGATCGGCGAAATAGGCGTCGATGGCCTGCCTGTAGGCGTGGACGATGGTGGCGACGTAGAACACGCTCTTCATGCGGCCTTCGATCTTAGCGCTCATGATGCCGCTCTCCACGATCTCGGGAATGTGCTCGATCATGCACAGATCCCGGGAATTGAGGATATAGGTTCCCCTTCCGTCCTCTTCCACAGGATAATACTCTCCCGGCCGTTTTTCTTCCATCAAAGCATATTTCCAGCGGCATGGGTGGGCGCACATGCCCCGGTTGGCATCCCGCTCGATCATAAAGTTGCTCAAAAGGCACCGGCCCGAATAGGAGATGCACATGGCGCCGTGGACAAAGGCCTCCAGTTCCATGTCCTCCGGGATATGGCTCCGCACGCCGCGGATCTCGTCAAAGGTCAGTTCCCTGGCC
>CAZGED010000010.1:0-19595 GCA_964525085.1 uncultured Senimuribacter sp. | reverse complement strand
CCGTCTTGCCTACGCCGGCGCCGCCGAACAGACCGATCTTTCCGCCTTTGGTATACGGCGCGATCAGGTCTATGACCTTGATGCCCGTCTCAAAGATCTGGGAAGTCGTATCCTGATCCTCAAACTTAGGCGCGCCTCTGTGAATCGAATGCTGTTCCTCAGTTACTACCGGCCCCCTCTCGTCGATGGGCTCCCCAAGCACGTTGAACAGGCGCCCCAGCACCTGCTCGCCCACCGGCACTTTGATCGGCTCTCCCGTATCAAAAGCTTCCATGCCCCGCGACAGGCCGTCCGTAGAGGACAGTGCCACGCAGCGCACCTCTTCGTCGCCGATATGCTGATGGACCTCCGCCACCACCTCTCGCCCGTCAAGAGGGATCCGCACCGCGTTCAACAGCTCCGGCAGTTCCTCCGGCTGAAAGCGGATGTCGATGACCGGTCCTATGATCTGATGTAGTTTCCCCTTATGCATATTGTTCACCTCCAAAATCCCTGTTTTACTGCGAAGCGCCCGATCCGGCCACGATCTCGATGATCTCGTCGGTGATCTGCGCCTGCCGCGCGTGGTTATATGCCAGCTGCAGCTGATCCAGAATCTCCCTCGCATTGTCGTTGGCGCTTTCCATGGCCGTCCGGCGAGCCGCATACTCGCAGGCTGCCGACTCGATACACGTACTGTACAGCATCAGTTCTATGTACTGCGGCACCAGGTAGTCAAAGACTGCCTCCGCTGACGGTTCATACTCGATCAAAGGGTGTCCGCCGCCGCTCTTTCCCTCCGGCGAAGCTGGCCGGCGTTTGACACGCTGTTCTTCTTCCGCGCTTCCGCTTCCGGCGATCACCTCCGTTTCCAAAGGGAGCAACCGCTTGCACCGGACCTCTTGGCAGAGCGGGTTGACATAAGCCGTATAGATCATATCGATCTCGTTGATCTCTCCTTCCAGATACCTCCGGATCAGCGGACCGCTGATTTCCTGCGTCTCTTGAAAGGTCACCGTGTCCGCGGGAGCGTCGTGAGACATCAGGATCTCCGCACCGTGGTGTGCGAAGTATTCCCGCCCCTTGGATCCTATGGTGACCATCTTTACATGATCCGCATCACCGCCCCAGGCAGACAGAGCCTCCTCTGCCGTCCGGATTACATTTCCGTTAAAGCTGCCGCACAGCCCGTTGCTGCTGGTGATAACCACATAACAGCGCTTTTCCGGCCGTCTGCTGCCTTCCAAATACTTGCCCGGCACATAAGATGTATCGGCGAAGATCCGTCGCATCGAATCCAACAGCTCAACCATATATACACGGGAATGATCGTAGACCGCTCTGGCCCTGCGCAGCTTAGCCGCCGAAACCAGCTTCATGGCTCCGGTGATCCGTTCCGTGCTTTCCACGCCCTTCATCCTCTTGCGGATGGTCTGCATCTGTTCAGCCATGGACGAATTCCGTCCTTTCGCAGGCCGCCGCGGAGCCGCCGATGCCTTCCCACAGCGCCCTGAACCGCCGGATGGCCGCGATCAGCTGTTTCTCCGTTCTCGGGCTGAAATCTCCCGTCTTATGGATTTCTCTGATGATCCCCGGCTCATGCTCTTCCATATAGCGTTCGTACTGTTTTTCAAATTCCGCGATATCCTCCGGCGGAACGTCGTCCATGTAGCCGCCCGACGCCGCGTACAGCAGCATGACCTGCGAGGCCACATCCACCGGATGATACTGGCTCTGCTTCAGAATCTCCATCAAAATCCTGCCGTGCCGCAGCTGTTTCTTCGTAGCCGGATCCAGGTCGGAACCGAACTGAGAAAAGCTGAGCAGCTCACGGTATTGAGCCAGGGCCAGCTTGATGCTTCCCGCTACCTTCTTCATCGCTTTGATCTGAGCGTTGCCGCCTACTCTGGATACCGAGATGCCCGCGTTGATGGCCGGTCTCTGCCCGGAGAAGAACAGCTCGCTTTCCAGAAAGATCTGACCGTCCGTAATGGAGATCACGTTGGTCGGAATGTACGCCGATACGTCTCCGCCCTGAGTCTCTATGATCGGCAGCGCCGTCATGGACCCGCCTCCCATCTCGTCAGACAGCTTCGCCGCCCGCTCCAGAAGTCTGCTGTGCAGGTAGAACACGTCTCCCGGATAGGCTTCACGTCCCGGCGGTCTGCGAAGCAGCAGGGACATGGCCCGGTAGGCCACCGCATGTTTGGACAAATCGTCGTAGATGATCAAAACGTCTCTGCCGCGGTACATGAAGGATTCGGCGATGGCGCATCCGGCATAAGGCGCGAGATACTGCAGCGGCGCTTCCTCGCTGGCTGTAGCCGATACCACGATGGTATAAGCCATGGCGCCCTGGTTTTCCAGATTCTGAACCAGCTGGGCCACGGTGGAATTCTTCTGCCCGATGGCCACGTAGATGCAGATTACATCCTGATCCTTCTGATTGATGATGGCGTCTACGGCGATGGCCGTTTTACCCGTCTGTCTGTCGCCGATGATCAACTCACGCTGACCTTTGCCGACGGGCATCATAGCGTCTATGGCTTTGATACCGGTCTGCAGCGGCTCGTTGACCGACTTTCTCTGCAGAACGCCCGGCGCCGGAAATTCCACCGGCCGCTTTTCTGTGGTCTCGATGGCTCCCTTGCCGTCGATGGGACGGCCCAAAGCGTCTACCACTCTTCCGATCATGGTCTCCCCCGCGGGGATCTGGACTACCGTCCCCGTAGGCTTTACCACGTCGCCCTCGCCGATCTCCCGGTCGGAACCCAGAATGACGGCGCCTACGTTGTCCTCTTCCAGGTTCAGCGCCATGCCGAAGGCTTCTCCCGGAAACTCCAGCAGCTCGCCGGACATGCATCGCTTCAGCCCGTATATACGGGCGATGCCGTCACCTACCTGCATGACAGTACCGAAATCGGAGATTTCCAGCTGCCGCGTATAGTTTTTGATCTGTGCTTTGATCAGACTGCTGATCTCATCAGGTTTCAGATTCATATGTATTCCCCCTTTGCTACATCAATCTCAGACTGTCCCGAAGTCCCTCCAGCGCGGATTTCACCGTGGCGTCGATCCTTTTGCCGGCCACCTGCACTCTGACGCCGCCCAAGATAGACGGATCGACGCGGTTCTTCAGCGTGACCTTCTTCCCCAGCAGCTTCCCGGTCTCCTCCTCAAAGGCGTGAAGCTCTCCCTCTGTCAAAGGCAGCGCGGAATAGATTTTGCCGTAGGCCTCATTTCGCCAGGCGTCCTTCCGCTTCAAGTAATGTTTCACGATGGCGTGGTACTGGCCGAAGCGATCGTGGTCGATGAGGATATACAGGAAGGAAAGAACCTCTTCTCTGACATCGCTGCCAAAGACATCCCTTATCATGCTCTTCTTTTCCCTTGCCGTCACCGCCGGATTGCCCAGCAGCTGCGTAAAGTCCTTTTCTTCCATGCATATCTCGTCGATGGCTTTGATCTCTTCTTCTATTTCACAGACCTGCCCAAGCTCCTTTGCCGCATCAAAGAGTGCTTTGCCATAAGTCATGGCTATGACGTTTTCCATGGATGCTCACCTGCCTCCTGCAAGATCTGCTCTACGATCTGTTTCTTCCGCTCCGGTGTCAGCTCTTCCCGCAGAATCTGTTCCGCGGCCAGCAGAGCCATGTCGCTGATCTCCTCCTGCAGGGCTCTTCTCGCGTGGTACTCCTCCCGCCGGATCTCTTTCTGTGCGTGTTCGATCAGATTTCTGGCCTTTTTGTCAGCTTCGTCCACGATCTCACCCGCCTGCAGCTTTGCTGCAGATCTGGCCGCTTTGACGATCTCTCTGCCTTCATCGTCCGCCTTCTGCAGCTTTTCTTCGTACCGCTGCAGCTTCTCTTCTGCTTCCCGGTTCACGTCCTCCGCGTGCAGCAGAGAATCGGTGACCATCTTTTCCCGCGCTTCCATGAAATGATGTACTTTCTCAAAAAAGAAATGTTTCAAGATCAGGAAGAGGACCAGAAGTGTCACCACGGTGAACAGAAGGTTCCAGTCCACGGATAGAAGCGGCTGATATACTTTCATCCTGACCGCCCCCTAGAGCTTACTGAAGAGCATGATCGCGATGACAAAGCTCAGTACGCCTACGGTCTCCATGATGGCCATACCCAGGATCATGGTCGTACGGATCGTACTCTTCTCCTCCGGCTGTCTCGAAATGCCCTCCAGCGCTTTGCCAAGGCCGATGCCCTGGCCGATACCGATACCTGCCGCCGCAAGACCCATCGCCAGGCCTGCGCCGATTCCTATGATTCCCATTCCCATTTTGTACCTCCTAATTCTAATGCTCAGTCTGCATCTCCTTTTGATGTGATGCCTGCCATGGCTGTGGTCAGAAACACCATGGTCAGCATGGTAAAGATGTATGTTTGGATCACCGGCTCAAACATATCGAAAAAGCCGTTTAAAGGCAGTACTGTCACGGCCCGCAGGAACGGAATGTCGCTGACAAAGCCGCTCAGATATTCCATCAGGGCCATCCACAGGTCCACGATGATCATACCGCCCAGAATGTTGCCGAACAGTCGCAGAGACAGTGAGATCGGAAGTGTCACTTCCTCCAGCAGTTTGATCGGCAGCACCACCGGATACGGGTCCATCATCTCCGCCAGACGCCCCCGGACGCCCAGTTTCTGTACGCCCATGAACTGGATCAGGATAAACGTCATGCCCGACAGGGCAAAGGTGACGTTGAGGTCCGCCGTGACCGGCCTGAGGCCCAGAAGTCCCAGCAGGCTGCCGCAGAGAATGAACGCGAACAGGCTGCCTATGTAAGGCGCGAATTTTTCGTTTTCCTTTCCCATATTCTCCCGGGTATACCGATAGATCCAGTCCACGATGTACTCCGCCGCGATTTGCTTTCCTCTGGGCACGGTCTTAAGGCCGCTCCCCAGAAAGATGCCCGCCGCCGCGATAACGGCCGCGATGATGAGACCCCACACCGTGCTTTCTGTCACCAGGATCTCTCCGCCTGCAAAGCCGGCGATGATCCTCGGTCCCAGGGTTTCAAAGCTTACCATATGCTTTTGCCTCCTTTCTCTATGGGCTGCAGGAGCTGCATCGAACATCAAAAAAGCCTCCCTGTGGCGCAGGAAGGCTCTGAGTTTCTGATTCTATAAAGTGCTGTAACGTACGCTGTGATCCTTGCGAAAAGGAAGTCGTCGGCTTCCGCTTCTGATGGAAATCTCCTGTAATACCCGAATATCCAAGGATAAACAGGGAAATCGCAAGCGCCTCACAACGCAAACTGTAAACCTGCGGGTCTTTTCCCTGTTCCTTTGGAACTATTCCTATTATAATCCTTTCCGGGAGACGGGTAAACAGGATTTGATCGCAGAGTTTCGATCATTTGTGATAGGTTTCGCCGCGGAGGATCTTAAAGCTCCTGTATATCTGTTCCAGCAAAATGACCCGCATCATCTGATGAGGAAACGTCATCTGGGAAAAGGACAGTCTGAAGTCAGACCTTTTGCTTACTTCCTCTGATAAGCCAAGGCTTCCGCCGATGACAAAGGCGATATTGCTGCGTCCGCCGACAGCCAGACTGTCGATTTTCTCCGCCAGCTTTTCGGAGGACAGTTCTTTGCCCTTTACCTCCAAGGTGATCACATACATATTGTCCCGGAGCCTCTTCAGGATCTCGGCTCCTTCGGCTTCTTTCACCGCCTGCTCTTCGGCAGGTCCGGCTCTGTCGGGCAGCCGCGCTTCTTTTAGCTCTACGATGTCCAGGCTGCAGTAGCCGGAAAGGCGCTTGGCGTACTCCGCCACTGCCTGAGTCCAGTATTTTTCTTTCAGCTTTCCGACGCAGATCACTGAGATATTCAAACGTCACACCTCCATAAAATCGCCTGCCTCGTCTCTGGCGGCGATGGTCAGGGTCAGGTCTTTGTCTATGTAAAGATCTTCTTCAAATAAAATGTTCCGAATGGTCAGATACGCCTGCCCCGGCGTGTTGTTCTCTTTGCTGAGATGGGCCAGGACGACCTTAGGCACGCCGCCCGGTCCGACGTGTTGACTGCCCCCGTCGGACACCCTTTGATGGCGGATGGGAGAGCGCAACATGCGGCAGAGTATTTCTCCGGCGGTCTCGTTGGACAGATGGCCTTTTTCCCCCAGGATGCGCCGTTTCAGGCTGTAGGGGTACGCGCCCATCTTCAGGATGTTGACTTCGTGGTTGGCCTCCAGGACCAGCAGATCCGCCGCAGCGATGTGTCTCTCTATTTCCGGGGAAATGCAGCCGGTGTCGGTGACGATGGTCAGGCGGCGGCCCCCGGACTGCAGGGTAAAGCCCATAGGCTCGGCGGCGTCATGGGACAGATCAAAGGGCGTCACCCGGATGTCGCCGATGTCCCACGGCTCTCCGGCCCGCACGGTATAGCCCTTCCCCGGCTCGATCACGTCGCCGAGGGCCCCCAGAGTGCCGCCGGACGCGCATACCCGGGCGTTTATGGCTTTCCTTGCGACCATGCGCAGGCTGCGGACGTGGTCGATATGCTCGTGGGTGATCAGGATGCCGGAAAGGTCGGTCGGATCGATACCCTTCTCCGCCAGTCCCGCGAAGACCCGCTTGCCGGTAATGCCTACATCTATCAAAATTGTGGTCGTATCACTCTTCGCCAGATAGCAGTTGCCGGAGCTGCCGCTGGCGAAGGAACAAAATCGTAATGCCATACTTCACCTCGTTTTCGTCATACGAGGATAGTATAACATACTTAGCGGGAGGTATCCAGTGACAAAATTTCTTCGGTCAGGCTCATGGCTACGGCAGAAAAGACGGCGGAATCGGAAATTTCACATTGATTTCCTTTGATTTTCGTTGTACTTTCCGGGAAAATAAGGCATAATAAATATGTGAAAAAATACGAGGGGGAAATCTATGACGATTTTGAGAATGTATACGGATGGAGGCTGCCGCGGCAACCAAAGCGATACCAACGCCGGAGGCTGGGGCTGTATCCTGGAATTCGGCGAACATAAGAAGGAGATCTTCGGCGGCGAGATGAACACCACCAACAACCGCATGGAGCTGACGGCGGTCATCGAAGGGTTCCGCGCCCTGAACCGGGACGGACAAACCGTGGAGGTCTTTTCTGACAGCGCTTACGTATCCAACTGCTTCCGGGAAAAGTGGTACGAGAGCTGGGAGAAGAACAAGTGGCGCAACGCGGCGAAAAAATCCGTAGAGAACCAGGATCTATGGAAGGAACTGCTGGCTTTGGTCAGATGTCATAACGTCCGGTTCTTCCGGGTCAAAGGTCATGTCAATCTGAACAGCAAATCCACCAATACCGACGCCTTGTATCAGAAGTTTGCCGGCTGGAATGGAAACCGCTTCAGCTATGAGGACTTTGTCTACGTGACGGAGATGAACAACCGGGCCGATGAGCTGGCCAACATGGGCATGGACAGGGTCATAGAGAGAAGTCAGGGTTGACGGTTTGGCAAAACAGCTGTATTTTGCTGAAATGCCAAACGATTTGCCAAACCTTCAGGAGCTGGTTTGGCAAAATGGCCATATTTTGCTGAAATGCCAAACGATTTGCCAAACTTTCATGGGCTGGTTTGGCAAAACAGCCGTGAAACAACGACAAAAACTGGAACCAATCAACGAATGACAGATTAATAAAGGAGCGATCTGCTTATGAAAAGAATTGTAGGAACTGTTTCAAGAGGCCTGCGGGCCCCGATCATCAAAGAAGGCGACGATCTGACCCAAATCGTCATTGACACTGTCATGGTATTCTTCTTTCTATCCCATTAGCTTTTTGATTAGCTGAACATATAAATCTGGGAGTACCTCGAAATTGTAATGCCTGTGAAGGCGTTCTGTATGTTTATGAAAGTCCTTTCCATAACCGCCTAAAACGACGCCGGGAACCTTGAACCGTTTCAAATCCTCTTCAGGAAATTGGTAAATCATATTGATTCCGACCAGGTTTTCAAACAGACGCCGGAAGTTCATTCCTTCTGCCAGCCCGGTATAACTTAGATCCGAAATACCCATATAATAATCTTTCATCTTTAGCGTCTCACCGTAGTTTTCTTTCGCATAGGCAATGATTTCGTCGCAGCATTTTAGCAGATAGGCCGCGTCCGGATCGCTCTTATCCATGTATACATCAGGATAATAGGGAGGGATTACGGATAGAATCACCATCGGCCGTTTATCACGATACAGTTCATAAACCCATTTAACCAGTTGGACGGCAATATCCTGCATTTCCATTTTTTGTTCCTGTAGTTCCGACGCATAAGCTTTGAGATCCTGCATAAGGTCGCCTGCATAGTTCTCTTTTACTTCTTGCAGAAGTGAAGAAAAGGTCTTGACGCATGGTGTGTATTGGTAGCGAACGGGAGCCTCTCCGGTAATCCTTTCATAATCCAGAGCCCTTTCATCGATAAACTGGATTGCGCTTTCCATGGCTTCATAGGCCAACTTGGATAACTGTTCCAGCATTTCCTCCGGGTTGAGATGAATGGTAATCAAAGTGTAATAGGAAGCTGCATAGAGGGGAATTGATACAGAATAAGCCGACTTGAGATCCTGCATCTTCAGGCAGACCGGTGGCGGTGTCGTCTCTCCATCGCTTTTTTGGCTAAGGGCGGCGTTTAATTGGAGCCGCCGGTACAGCTCTGTGGAGATCAGCGTAGGATCAAGACCCAGGAATGGCTCGCCACCATGCGTGGACTCTCCGACAAAAAAGAACATAGGCATGATCTTACCGGAAGCGCCATAGTGAATATATCGGTTGGGATCGTTGGCTTGATCCTCCGTCATAAAGCATTCTGTTAGTAGGAGGGCTTTGTATTTCAATCCTTTTTCATCCGCCAGCCGATTAAAATATGGTATGGCGCCAAGCATTCCCTCCGAATTCGTTTCCTCACCGCAAACGGCCACATAGAGGAGATTCCCGTTCAGGCTGTCCTCCTCGGATGTTTCAGAAAAATATCGAAGCAGTTCGATGCACAGTGCAAGGCCGTATTTCATGTCAGCCGTACCACGTCCGAAGATCCATTCACCGCTTTCAAAATCTCTTTGGCTGTCAGCATCCAAAGGCATTTCGTCGATTCGCTTTGTGATTTCCTCAATCTGAAACGCAATATCCTTAAGATGGCCATATTCCTCCACATCGACCACATCATAATGGCCGGTCAGGATTACCGTGTCAGAACGATTGGGCGCTAAAGGCAAGAAAGCAGTGACAATGGATCGACCAAAAGGATCGTTTTCCAGGGGGATCAGAGTCACGTCATCGGGATGTCTTTGGAAGTAAGGAATCTCTCTCAGCAGAGACTCAACCTGGTAAGCGGTGGCAGCTTCTGTTTCCGTACCGGAGATGCCGGGAGCCTCCACCAGCCTTTTCATATTGCGGTAAATCGCATTCTTATCCATCATTGGAACACCTCCATTTTCTTATTCCTCGACAAATCTAGTGGTAAACAAGATGAGATACTTGGCTATAAGTATAGCACAAATCCAGTCAGAGTCAATCATGATATTCCAAATTTGTATTGACACGTCAAAACACCCGCCATTTGCCGTTGTGGAAAGTCCGCTTGCCATTCGGTTCCATGGGTGAAATGACCGCATAGTTGTTATTTTAACGAAGTGCGGTCATTTTTCAAAGAATAAAGAAATAAAAAATGACCGCAATCGTTGTACTATTCGTTCATGCAGCCAGATTGAAGAAAAAAACGCTTGCAATATCCTTATCTAGATGACTGTAGCTATCATGAAAAAGCCCGTTGCAGTCAAATAACTGGATCCATAAAGGTATAATCTGACCGCAACTCCGCCGATATCGACAGTTGCAGTCAAAATGCTCTTGCCATCGGGCCGAAAAATGACCGCATGAGCTTGAAAAGGCTCCTTTGCGGTCATTCGCTTCCAAATCTCCAAGTACGTCGATTCCCCATCGACAATCATATCTTGCATTCCCCTTCATATACGATCACGGCCGGTCCGCTGAGGTATAGATCCCTGATGGAGCCGTCCTTCCGCACCACGTCCACATACAGGGTGCCTCCGGTCATGGACACCGCCGTATGGCCGCCGCTGACCAGACCCTTTTCCGTCAAAACCGCCGCTACGGAGCCGGTTCCCGTGCCACAGGCATCGGTAAAGTCCTCAAAGGCCCGCTCAAAGGTCCTCTCCCAAAGAGCGTCCGGTCCGGTCATATCGTAAAAGTTGACGTTTGCTCCCTTCGGCAAGGACGGATGCCGGCGAAGGGCGGCTCCCAGACGGCGCAACTCCTCTTCGTCGGCAGAGCGCAGTCCCGGATATTCCACCACCAGATGAGGCAGGCCGGGCTCTCCCAGCTCTACATATGCGCAGTGCCAGACCTGCCCGCAGGCCTCCAGCGCCTTGGACAGCTCCATCTTCGTCACGTCGTTAAGGCGGATCTTATACTGGTCTTCCGACAGCCGCCATGCCGTTACAGGCCCCGCCGTAGTCTCGATGACCATCTCTTCCCCGGCCAGGCCCTTTTCAAAGCCATACTTGGCGATGCACCTGGCGCCGTTACCGCACATCTCTCCCCGGCTGCCGTCGCTGTTGAAAAACTCCATCCGGAAATCGCCGCCCGCCTGGGGCCGGCCGACGAACATCATGCCGTCAGCACCTACCGCCATACGCCTTTGACAGAGGGAGGCCGCCAGTTTCTCCATGGCCTCTTCAGAAAGGCTTCCCTCCCTGTCATCGACGATGATGAAATCGTTCCCGGCTCCCTGCATTTTCGTAAACTTCATAGGCTTCGCTCCTTTCGTGGACTTTACTGCTTTCATGAGCCTCCCTTCTTTCGCAGGCTTCACTCTTTCTTACCATCAAATATCTCCATCAGCTCCTCCACCGTCAGCTCCGCTCCCTCCAAGGCCGCGCGTTCCGGCGTTCGGACAGGCAGGGCCACCTTCTCCACCGTAACATAGATCCGTCTCAGGTTCTTGCCCTTGTATTTTTTCAGCTTCCCTGCCAGCGTAGTGGTCGTAAAAGACAGACCTGTCACATCGTCCTGGTTGACCTTCAGAATACTGCCACACTGCGGACACAGGAAATGATAATCCTTGGTGAGCAGCTTCCACTCCTCTTTGACCAGCCACTTTGGCTTTTCCTCTCCGCAGAGGGGACAGCACTTCAGCTTCAGTTCGGCAAACCGCAGCGGCACGCTGTACATGGTATTCTCATTTCGTTCAAATCCGGCCATTTTTACCCTCCTTTCCACGCTTCTTTATGATGCGCCAAAAGCACAACCTCCTTTGGCTGTGCTTCCGCTTCTCTTATATTTCCCCGTATCTTCTCTGCCCGTTATATGCTTTATATGCATTCATTTCTGATCATATCGTCGTAGGTCTGCCGTCTGACCACCAGCCGGTCCTCTCCGTCCTTGACGAAGACCACGGCAGGAAAGGTGTTCTTGTTGTAGTTGCTGGCCATGCTGTAGCCATACGCTCCTGTGGAATAGATGGCAAAGATGTCTCCGGCTTCCGGTTTTGCCACGGCAAGATCCCTGATCAAAATGTCTCCCGACTCACAGCACTTGCCGCACACGGTGACCACGTCCGTAGGCTCCTCTTCGGCCTTATTGGCCATGACGCCTGTATAGACCGCCTGGTACAGGGCCGGCCTGATGTTGTCCGTCATGCCGCCGTCCACAGACATGTATTTGCGCACGCCTTTAATCTCTTTGATGCTGCCTACGGTGTAAAGGGTGATGCCGGCCTCCGCGACGATGCTCCTCCCCGGTTCAATGACCACATTGGGCCGGTCCAGTCCCAGCTGACCGTAATAGCTGTCAATTCTCTCCATCATCGGGTCCAGAAAATATCGGTAGGCCGGGCGCACTTCGTCTACGTAGGTCACGCCAAAGCCGCCGCCCAGGTTCAGCTCTTTCAGCTCATATCCGAACTTCTCCCGCACCTTGGTAACCAGCTCCAGCAGAATATCCAAAGCCTGCAGATGGGAGCTGTTGTCCAGAAGCTGGGAACCTACGTGGAAATGAAGTCCATACAGCTCCACATACTCTGAGTCTATGGCGGCCTTGATCTGCGGCAGGATCACGTCGTCATCCAGGGGGATCCCGAACTTGGAATCCTTCTTGCCGGTAACGATGTAATCGTGGGTGCTGCTTTTGACCCCCGGCGTAATGCGGAACAGGACCTTCATGGTCTTTCCTTTCGCTTTACATACGTCTTCGATCAGAGCCAGCTCCTGCAGGCCGTCAATGATAATGCGGCCGATGCCATAGTCCACCGCCATCTCCAGTTCTTCTCTGCTCTTGTTGTTGCCGTTGAATTCGATCCGCTCTGCGGGGAATCCGGCTTTGACGGCCGTGTAGAGCTCGCCGCCGGAGACCACGTCCACGCACATGCCGCAGTTTTCCACCAGCTTCGCCATGGCTAAGGTAAAGAATGCCTTTGCCGCGTAGGCGACTCTGGTGTTGGCATATTTGTTGACAAAGTCCCGCCGCAGCTCGTCAAATCTGCCGATGATGTCGTTTTCCGCATAAACAAAGAGCGGCGTTCCGTATTTTTCAGCAAGGGCGACGGTGTCACACCCATCAAAGTACAACTTATGATCCTTGATCGTTTTCATCATGATGTTGCTACTCCTCAAATCTATATATTTTCATCCCGCAGTGTGGGAATACTTTTCTTACGAAAGGACGGCGGCAAGAGCCGCCGTCTGCAAGTTATCTCTCTGTATCAAAGAGGATCGTCTTTGATGCCGTGTCGATGGTGCACATAGCACCCATCGGCAAGGTCATCATCGGGGCTCCGTGCCCCGACTGGATATTGTATATCACAGGAATATCCAATCCCTCCAGAATGTCGCCGAAGCACTTGGTAGCATTATACTCCGGACAATCTGCATTGTCAACCTTCGTAAACTGGCCGAGGAGGATCCCGCTACACGCTTTCAGCTTGCCTGCATTTCTCAGGTGATATCCCCATTTCTCGATCTTGCTCATCGGCTCGCAAACCTCTTCGATGAACAAAATCTTCCCTTCCGTATCCACCTCATAAGGGGTGCCTATGCTGGCGGAAAGCAGGGAAAGATTTCCGCCCGTCAGCCTGCCGCTGGCTTTTCCCTCCTTCAGAACCTGGATGTCAAAGCCTTCCGGGTTTCTGAAAGCGTACTGTCCTTCCGCGTTCAGCGCCTCAAAGAAGGACGCCCTGGTTTCCGGGTCGAAATCGTCGACCATATTGGATGAGACCATAGGTCCGTGGAAGGTGACCAGATCGCAGTTCCGGTTCAGCGCCAGATGCAGATTGGTTATGTCGCTGTAGCCGACAAAGATCTTCGGATTTTTCCGAATCAGGTCGTAATCGATGTATTCCATGGCCCGGCTGCTGCCGTCGCCGCCGCGGATACAGAAGATCGCATCCACCTCCGGGTCTGCAAACATCCTGTTAATCCACTCGCCCCGTGTCTGTCCGCTGCCGGCCATATAACCGGCGTAGTTAACGTCCAGGTTATCTGCCAGCTTTACCCTGTGGCCCATGCCCTCTACGGTCCGGACGCACTGAGCAATTCTCTCTGTGCTGATGCAGGAGCTTGGGCAGACCAGGCCGATACAGCTGTTTTCTCTTAACTTCTTCGGATATCTCATCATACTAGAACCACATAATATTGACGATAATAGTAGAAGCGATCAGGGATGCCAGGTCGCCCAGCAGGCCGGCCGCGATGGAATGTCTGGTGTTGCTGACGCCAACAGAACCGAAGTATACAGCTACGACATAGAAGGTCGTCTCCGTGGAACCCAGCGCTACAGATGAAATTCTGCCGATCTGGGACTGGGTGCCGTAGGTTTCCAGAAGCTCAGCCATCATTCCCTCTGCGCCGCCGCCGGAGAAGGATCTCATGATCGCCATCGGAAGTACTTCACTAGGCAGATCGATCAGATTGGTGATCGGAGCGATCAGATCACAAAAGGCGTCCAGCGCACCGGAGGCTCTCAGCATACCGATCGCACAAAGCATGGCTACCAGATAAGGGATGATCATGATTGCCGTGGAAAAACCTTCCTTAGCGCCTTCTGTAAACACAGAATAAACAGGGACCTTCTTAATGATCGCATACAGTGCAACTGCCGCGACCACGATAGGAATCGCCCATAACGATATTGTCTCTAATACTGCTGTCATGACTTACCTCCTAAAACGATACTGTTTTCTCATCTGCATAGACGGATTTGTAACCTTCCGGAAGAACGATCGGATTGTCGCCGACATAGTCCTCGTTGATTTCCAGAGTGCCTGCTGCGATTTCCTTTTCGATGACGTTCTCCCACTTCCATCTCTTTGTTTTCTGGAACACGATGGTGAAGAATACGCCTACGATGGTGGAGATGCAGGTGGCGATGATAACCGGCACGATGATCTCCGTAGCGCCTGCCGCCTGTATCTGGGAACGATATGCGATAGCCGTCACCGGAATCAGGGTGATAGACGTGGTGGATATCGCCATCAGCATGCACTGCGCATTGGTAGCGATACTCTTGGTAGGATTCAGAGTCTGCAGCTCCTGCATGGCCTTCAGTCCAAATGGCGTAGCCGCGTTGCCGATGCCCAGGATATTCGCTGCGAAGTACAGCGCCATAGCAGAGTTGGCAGGATGATCCGCAGGCACGTCCGGGAACAGTTTTCTCATAACAGGGTAAATGGCTTTGCCCAGTTTCTCACAGAGTCCCGCCTGATCCATGACCTTCATCAGGCCGCAGAAGAAGGCCATGATGCCGATCAGGCCCAGGGCGATATCTACGGCAGTCTGGGCGAAGTCCGTGAGATTTTCCATGACGGCGTCCATAGTTCCTGTGATGCCGCCGGCGATGACTGCGATGACAACAAAGGCCACCCAAAGATAATTCATCATAAAAAAAGTCCTCCTTTAACTTATTTCGCATCTTTAAGATAAGATGCAATCCTTCATAATTGCATAAAGTCAAAATTTTCTTCTGGCAAAGGGCCGGGGCCCGCCATCCCCCTTTGCCGCCCGCCAGAGGAAAAATCTTAATGCATTTGCCGGAAATAAGTAGAGCAATTTTTGTGCCAAGCCTACTTTTTCGATGTTTTGTCCCAGCATCTTACAATTTGTTCCAAAAGATGCGCCGCTTTGTCCGGTTTTCAGGACTCTAAATCCTATTTTCCAGACGCTCTTGCCTTTGCTACCGCTAAACCCTTTCCGCCCGCTCGATTTTACCCTCTTGCATTCAGGCATGGTTTTTGCTTTAATTATGGTTAGAGATATGTGAGAAAAAAGGAGTGGACCCTTTTATGAAAAAGATTCCCTATCGCTACACCAACATAGCCAAGCAGGCCTTCATCATCACCATCATGCTGCAGGCGCTGGCGCGTCTGGTCATTATGGCGGAAATCGTCATCTTCAAGGTGGAAGGCTACTACGAAAACACCAATATCCTTCTGACGGTACTCATGTACGCCGTCATCTTTGCGGTCCTGATCGTCCTGTTCCGCGGCCACACGTTTTGTTACAGCCTGTACAACGATTCGACGCTGATCTACCGGAACACGCTGCTGCGCCGGGAAAGACAGCTGCAGCTTTCGGAGGCCAGGCTGGCCGTTATGGACACCTTCGGCATCAAATTCTATGCGGAGCCGGACGCTGATCCGAAGACCGCCAAGCCGCTGTTTTTCCTGCCTTTTTTCCGGGACGGCATCATCGAGGCGGTGCCGGCCAACAACTTTTACATATTCCTGAAGGATCGGGGAGACATGGTGGTCATCAAAAAATTCCGCGTGCTGCCCGGCTATACTAAGAAGTGGCGCTTTGTGACCATCGGCTACTCCCTTCTGACAGCCCTTTGTCTGGCCAGCCTGTCAACGCCGCTGACCGTTATCATCGTGCTGTTCCAGAACCACTGACGCCGTAAAATCGCCGCTGGCAGACCGGCGCTGCCGGCGCAGTCTGGTCATGCCCAGCGGCTTCGATGATTTCACAAAAAAAGCCCGCCTGGATTGTCCGGATACAACAGGCGAAGCCCGAAAAAACGCAGAATACCTGCGGGATATCATGACTGCGGCGGGATTCACGCCCTACAGCGGCGAGTGGTGGCATTTCTACGACAGAAAAACCGCTCCCGTTCCCTATTCCGATCTTATTCTTTAATAGAATCCTGAGCAGAATCAGGTCCGCTGGCCTCTTCAGCCGGACGCCCCTTCTGCCCTTCGACGGCCTGCTGGCCGCCCTTTTTCTTTTGCTCCATCAGTCTGTCCACCATACTCTTGTCCGGAGATTTGAGAATGAAGGCAAACGACGCGACGATGATGATGAGTCCAACGATCTTGATAACCATTCAGAAGCTCCTTTCTTCCGCTCTCTAAAACGCGGTAACAACAAAAACAATGAAAAGCAATTTTTGTGCCAAATTATTTCTTCTATCGGCACGATAATTGCGTTATACTAGGTATATACGAGGAGGTCTATACATGAAATACGATAAGAAACAACTTCTGTCCGCCGTGGACAGCGTCTTCGACGACGCCGTTTCCCTCCGCCGCCGGCTTCATATGCACCCGGAGCTTTCGGAACAGGAAACGGAAACTGCCCGCCTGATCGCCTTGCAATTACAAGACCTGGGGATTCCCTATGAGACCGGTATCGCCGGCAACGGCATCTCCGCGGTCATCTACGGGAAAGACCGAACCCGCGGCGTAGGCATCCGGGCCGATATGGACGCCCTGCCTATCACGGAATTGGTTGAAATCCCATTTAAATCACAAAATCCCGGCGTTATGCACGCCTGCGGCCACGATATCCACACGGCTATCCTGCTAGGCACGGCAAAGGTTCTGCAGGAGATGCGGGACGCCCTGCCTGCCAGTGTCAGGCTCTTCTTCCAGCCCTCTGAGGAGACCATCGGCGGCGCGCGCCGGATGATCGAGGCCGGCTGTCTGGAAAACCCGAAGATCACCAGCGTCCTGGGACTTCATGTAGATACCAAGACCGACGCGGGGAGTGTGGAGTTTATTCCCGGCGCTATGAACGCCGCCTGCTGTGAGTTCCGGGTCCGCGTGCTGGGAAAATCCTGCCACGGCGCTCATCCCAACGACGGCATCGACGCCCTCCTGCCCGCCTGCACCATGATCACCAGCCTCCAGTCTATCCTCACGAGGCGCATGGACCCCACCGATTCCGTGCTGATCACCGTGGGCAAGTTCCACAGCGGTGTCAAGGAAAACGTCATATCCGGCGAAGCCGTATTCAGCGGCACCATCCGCTCCCTGAATATGAACGCCATGGACGGCATCAAAAAATACCTGTCGGAGCTCTGTCACAACACGGCAGCCGCCTTTGGTGCTTCCTGCGAAGTCCAGTTCTCCGCCGAAGGCTATCCGACCCTGGAAAACGACGACCAGCTCCTGCAGTGGGTCATGGACGCCTCTAAGGAAGTGCTCGGCGAGGACCATGTAAAGCTGACCAAGCGCCCAAGTCTGGGTGCCGACGACTTCTCCTTCTTCTGCCACAGCAGCCGGGGCCTTTACTACAACATCGGTGCCCGCAGGCCGGGAGAGACCGACGCTTATCCCATCCACAGCGACCGGTTCAACCCTGATGAGGCGTGCATCCGCACCGGTATCCTGACCCAGGTGGCCGCGGTGCTTAAGATCTTTGAGGAGGAATACAGATGATGCAGACAGAAGAGATCCTTCGAGATACCTATGTAAAGGTGGACCTTGGCAGGATCGCGGAAAACATGGCCCTGATCCGGGAAATGGCCGGTCCCGCCGTCGCCGTCATGCCCGTGATCAAGGCCAATGGCTACGGCCACGGCGCAGTGGAAATCGCGCCTGTTTTGATGGAAAGCGGGGCGGCTTATCTGGCCGTCGCCACTTTGACAGAGGCCCTGGAGCTCCGCGCCGCATACCCCGGTTATCCCCTGTTCCTTCTGGGACACACCCCAGACCGTCTGCTCCGTCACGTGGTGGAGAACCGCATCACCCAAACCGTATTCACCCTGGAGCAGGCCACGAAGCTGGCGGCGCTGGCCCGTGAGGCCCATACCACGGCAAAGATCCATGTCAAGGTGGATACCGGCTTCCACCGGCTGGGCCAGATCCCTTCGGAAGCCTTCGCGGAGGAGATCTGCCAGATGTTCCGGCTGGAAGGCCTGGAGGTGGAAGGCATCTTCAGCCATCTGGCCCTGTCAGGCGACGAAGAAGATGAAGCCCAGTTTTCCCTCTTCACCGGCTTTGTTCAGGAGCTGGAACAGCGGGGCTGTACCTTCCGCTATCAGCATCTGGCGGACAGCATCGCCTGCGTGGATGCGCCCGGATACCGTCTCAACATGATACGGCCGGGAGCTTTGATCTACGGTATGATCGGCTTTACCAAGGGCTGTCTTCCGGTCAGACAGGCCCTCACCTTCCGCACCGCCGTCTCCCAGCTCCGTCGGATCCCTGCCGGGGAGGGCGTCAGCTACGACTACGCATGGAAGGCCCAGCGGGACAGCCTCATCGCCACCCTTCCCTTCGGCTACGCCGACGGCTATCCTCGCAACCTGCGTGGCAAGGGTTACGTCGTCATCAACGGAAAAAAAGCGCCTCTCGTCGGTGTCCTCTGCATGGATCAGTGCATGGCGGACGTAACCGACGTGGACGGCGTCTGTGAAGGCGCGGAGGCCATCATCTACGGCGACGGCAGTGACGGCTCCATGACCATCGCGGAAGCCGCGAAGCTGGCGGGCACCAACAAAAATGAGATCATCGCCCGCATCATGGCCAGACCGCCGCGGGTATACGTGAAATAAAAAATGTGCATGACGGAGACAAAGCCGCCCATGCACACATGTTGCGCTCGTGTCGCACTCATATCGCGCTCAGGCAGAGGGAACCGGACAAATCCTGGCTTCGCTCCCTTCTGTGCGCGTTTTTTTGATCAGAACATCGGGTTGTAGCAGTCTCCGCCTGCCGCAAAGACGACCTGGCGCAGGCCCATCAGCTCCTCCATAGTTTCCGCTTCCACGGCCACCGACATGGCCCCTGTCCGTCTGACGCCCGGCAGCTTTTCCGCGCCGTCTGCCATACAGGTCTGACGGAAGGTGACGGCCATTTCCAGCTTCTCCCCGGCCTTTATAGGAACAGGCTTCTTTTCTCTGGCGGTTCTGACGGCCTTCTCCGCCGTATCCCGCAGCAATTTCTGGCTTTCCGCCCTCGGCAGGCACTCCGCGCAGTAGCGGCCCTGAGCGTATTTTACCACGGCGGTCTCCGCCTCCGGACAGAAAGCCTTTGTCTCCGCCGCCAGAGCCTGGTCTCCGGTGACCATGATCAGCGGAACGCCCTTTGATGCGGCGTACAGGGCGTTGAAGCCCATCTCTCCGACGCTGTGTCCGTTGACACTGAGATCAGCGATGGTGGTCGGATCATAGGTATGATCCAGCACCGCCTTCTGGGTTCCGAACTTGGCGTGATAGCCCAGGAGGATCAGTCCGTCAAAGGTCTCGTCCAGGCCATGGACCATGGAATTACGCCGGCTGACGCCCCGCATGAGCCGCACCCGTCTGTCCAGCAGATCCATTCGAATGTTTTGAGATA
Source organism: uncultured Senimuribacter sp. (assembly GCA_964525085.1). Classification (GTDB taxonomy): domain Bacteria; phylum Bacillota; class Clostridia; order Peptostreptococcales; family Anaerovoracaceae; genus Senimuribacter. The sequence goes on along the minus strand of CAZGED010000010.1, from coordinate 38 downwards.
CATTATGAGAGTCGCAGACCAGGATCTCTGTAGCGCCT
>CAZGED010000009.1:0-20977 GCA_964525085.1 uncultured Senimuribacter sp. | reverse complement strand
CTTAACTTAATGACATTGGCCCGCGGAGCTTTTCCTAGAAGCTGCATCCGCATCCGCCGTTCCACTGGCAGGAGATGGAGCGGGGAGAGCCGTTTCTGTTTGCGTCGCATCCGCAGCTGCCGCAGCCTTCGTTATCCTCGCCGTCATCGTCATCTCTGCCGCGGCCGTCGTCGCAGCATCTTCCGCGGAGACGGAATGCGTTGGAGTCGTCATCGTCCTGACCGTTTTCGCACCGGCCGGAGGCCTGACGGCACCTTGCCGCGTCGTCGCAAGGCATATTCAGGCTTTCAGCAGTGGTTCTGAACAGAGTCTGTCGGGTTACCTGAATCTCCGCTTCCGGCTCTGTGATCAGGCTGCCGGTGAGACGCAGCGCGCACGGGGAAGAGCCGGGAACCGATCTCAATACAGGGTTCAGCAGTCTGGCTTTAGCCTTGAAGGAGAAGTTGATGACCGGGGCGATGCCGCCGGTGGTGCAAGGGAGACAGATGTCGGAGGCGAAGGAGCTGGTACCCGGTATGTCGATGGTGACGCAGTTTTTTGTGGTAAACACCAGTTTAAACCTTCTGCATCCGCTGCAGCCGAAAGCGCTGCCGCGCAGGACGATGGTCAGCCGGGCGTTCCAGCTGCCGGCGCCGCTGATCAGCAAAAATCCCTTTGTAGAGAGGCCTCTCTCCATGCATTCACAATCTCCGACCCTGGTCATCAGGTCGTTGGTAGCCGCCATGTACCTCTGATTGAAGAGATCAATGGAGTCTACCGGCAGACCATCTACGGTGACGCTGCACGGCTTCAGGGAGCATGGGTCTGCCAGATCGAAGTCTGATACGAAGACCTCGGTGCTTTCGATGGCAAAGTCTGTGTCGTCGGTGATCTCAAAAGCCGTCTGGCAGCTGCCGCCGCATCCGCAGCATCCGCATCCGCAGCTGCCGTTTGGATCGTCCGGAAGGGTCAGCTGCTGGTCGAAATCACACGGCTCCGCGATCAGCTGGCTCATCAGGGGACAGGACTGGGCTGTCAGATCGGAAAAGACCTTGGTCAGATAGACTGTCGATTCATTACGCATATTCATAAATTTATTACCTCACATTCATGATTCAATAGCTCAAAGCTATGTAACGCCGCATCCGCGGCGGCGCGGTATCAAAGACGATCCAACGGTTTGTGCTGAGGTACTGTTATCATATGCGGGGCCGAAGGATTTTGTGCGCGCCAGGTGGTGAGACAAGGCGGGGTCCGAAGAAGAAAATAGGTGCAAAAACGTATGTTCAGCACAAGATCTAGTTTTTAACTCCTTTTTAACCCCAAGGTCGGAGACGAAAAACAAAAAAGTAAAGAAAAATCCAAATAAGTGGGGAATAAAACTTGCAAAGTGGGGATAAGTGGTGTAAAATGGAGGAGAAATGAGAATGCACAGGTATCAGTACAAGTCAGTGTAAGGCGGGAGGTTCCTCTTATGTTCATGGGTACGTACTACAACTCCATAGACGCGAAGAACCGGATGATCGTACCCTCCAAGCACAGAGACCAGCTGGGCGGCAGATGCGTGCTGACCAAAGGTCTGGACCAGTGCCTGTACATCTACACCATGGCCGAGTGGGAACGGCAGATGGACAAGATCGCGGAGCTTCCGGAATCCGATCCGGAGATCAGAGCCTTTATCCGCCACTTCTGTTCCAACGCCACAGATCTGGAATTCGACAAGCAGGGCCGTATCGTCATTCCGACGGAACTGAAGGAATACGCCGGCATCGACAAGGATCTGGTCACCATGGGGGCGATGAAGAAGATTGAAGTATGGAGCCGGGAGACGTGGGAAGCCCCTGACAACGAGAGCAAGATGGACACCAAGGACTTTGCCGCGGCCCTGAGGAAGTACAATTTCTAAATACATTTAAATACATTTGCAGGGAGGACGAGCCGTGGAGTTCAGACATACCTCCGTTTTGCTGGAGGAATGTATAGATCATTTGAATATCAGGCCGGAAGGCGTCTATGTGGACGGAACCCTCGGTGGAGGCGGACATGCCGCGCACATCTGCGAAAAGCTCAGCGCGGCCGGGATCTTCATCGGCATCGACCGGGATCAGGACGCCCTGGATGCCGCCGCCAAACGGTTGGCAGAGGCGGATTATCCCTGCAGGAAATATTTTGTGCAAAGCAATTATTCAGATATCAAGTCAGTTCTCGCTGAGCTGGATCTGAACGGCGTCGATGGCGCCCTTCTGGATCTGGGCGTTTCCTCTTTCCAGCTGGACAACGCGGAAAGAGGGTTCTCCTATATGCAGGATGCCCCCCTGGATATGAGGATGAACCAGGACGACCCCTACACAGCCTATGACGTGGTCAACGACTGCAGCAAAGAGGAACTGACGAAGATCATCTCCAAATACGGTGAAGAAAAATGGGCTTCCCGCATAGCTTCCTTCATTACTGGCGCAAGGAGAGAGAAGCCCATTGAAACCACCGGAGAACTGGTAGACATCATCAAAGCGGCCATTCCGGCAAAGGCGAGACGCGATGGACCCCATCCGGCCAAGCGGACCTTTCAGGCCATTCGCATCGAGGTCAACGACGAGCTGGGCCAGCTGGAGCGGGCGATGGATGAATTCTGCGACGTTCTCAATCCGGGAGGGCGGCTTTGCGTGATTTCCTTCCATTCCCTGGAGGACCGCATTGTCAAAGAAACCATGGTACGGCGTGAAAACCCGTGTACCTGTCCCAAAGAATTTCCCGTCTGTGTCTGCGGCAAGAAGCCGGACGTCAGAAGGATCAGCCGTAAGCCGATCCTGCCGGGAGAAGAAGAATTAGAAGAAAACCCGCGCTCCCGCAGTGCCAAGCTGCGGGTGTGCGAGAAACGATAGATGAAATGTGCGAGGTGTTACACAAATCATGAGACAACAGGAGAAAAAGAGAATACTGATGGGCGTCGTCCTCATTGGATTGATCTGCATCATCATGGTAGTCGTTACAGCCTACGCGGCTGAGCTGAGAGTGGAGAACAACGCTTTGATCAGCGAGAACGAAGCTGTGCAGGGTGAGATCGATACCCTGAACATCAAGATCAAGAGCGCCAACAATATCGAGCATATTGAGAAGATCGCCACCAGCAAGCTGGGCATGGTTTACCCAAGCGAGGGCGAATGTGTGTATCTGGAGAGCAGCGATGCGCCGGAAGGAAACTTCGCCATGGTCATCAAAGAACAGGCATATAACTAAAAGCTCCATAGTATAATGGGGTTACACAACAAGAAGAAACTTCATATTAAGAAACAGTCAGACAATTTCATACCAGAACCCGTCTGGCTGTTTTAGCTTATATAGGTTTTAACTTATACACAAGGAAGCGTTTATGGGTAAGTTTAGCAAAACTATATGTAAGAAAGTATTGAAAAAAGCCTTTGCAAAGGAACCAAAGAAAACAAAAGGAAGCAAAGGAAGCATTGGAAAAGGAAGCATTGGAGATTGATATGGCAAAGGTGAGCGGAAAAAACAAAAAGAGAATCATTTTTACCTTCGGAGTGCTCTGCGTACTGCTGATCCTGCTGGCCTTCCGGCTGGCCTGGATCCAGGTGGTAAAGGCAGAAGAATACAGCGAGAAAGCCACAAATCAGCAGACCAGCGACATTCCGCTGGAAGCCAAGCGGGGCGCTATCTACGACAGGAACGGGGAAGCCCTGGCTACCAGCGCGGCCTGCTATACCGTGTGGGCCCGTCCCGCGGAGATTCAGGAGAACTATAAAGGCGAGAAGCTGGACGATATCAGCAGCAAGCTGGCCGTTCTGCTGGATATGAGCGCGGAAGACGTCAAGGAAAAGCTGGTCAAGGAACAGGCTTTGATCAAGGTCGCAAAATATCTGGATAAGGAGACCAGCGACAAGGTCAAGGATCTGGATATCACCGGCATCGAGATCGCGGAGAATACCAAGCGCTACTACCCGCTGGGCAACTTCGCTTCCCAGCTTCTGGGCAGCGTGGACGATGACAACAAGGGAAGGACCGGCATCGAGGCCCAGTACAACGAGTACCTGAGCGGCGTAGCCGGAAGATGGATCAAGAACACCGACCTTAACGGCAACAAGCTGTCTTACGGCGAAGAAGTGTATTATCAGGCCGAAGACGGCCTCAACGTGGTGCTGACCATCGACGAGGTCTTGCAGCACTATGTGGAGAACGCACTGACCAACGGTATGAAGGAGACCAAGGCTAACCGGATCATGTGTCTGGTCATGGATCCGAAGACCGGCGATGTGCTGGCCATGGCTACCACGCCGGGCTTTGACCCCAACGATCCGACGGAACCGGACGACGAGTCGGAAAAAGAAGACTTTGATGAAATGTCCGACGCAGACCAGGTGACCTACCTGAACCAGATGTGGAGAAATCCCATCGTCAGCGATACCTACGAGCCGGGCTCCACCTTCAAGCTGATCACCACCTCTTCCGCCCTGGAAGAAGGCGTTACCAATTTGAAAAAGACCTATACCTGCAACGTCAGCTATACCGTGCCGGGCACCAGCGTGACGCTCCACTGCTGGAGCTCCGTGGGACACGGCACCGAGACCCTGATCGAGGCTGTGGGAAACTCCTGCAATCCGGTACAGATCCAGCTGGCGGAAGCCCTGGGCGCGGAAAAATACTACGATTATCTGGAAATGTTCGGCATCACTGACACCAGCCTGACCAACATCGATCTGCCGGCGGAGGCTACGGCCCAGGTACAGTCGGAGGACGCCATCGGGCCGGTAGAACTGGCCACCATGTCCTACGGACAGGGCATCGCCGTGACGCCGATCCAGCTGGTCAGCGCCGTATGCGCCATCGGCAACGACGGCGTCCTGATGCAGCCGAGAGTGGTCAAGGAGCTGACCGATTCCGACGGGGATACGGTCAAGGAGTTTGAGACCAAAGAGATCCGCAAGGTCATCTCCTCCAAGACGGCCAGCGAGATGATGAAGATCATGGAGTACGTCGTATCAGAAGGTGGCGGCGGCAACGCCAAGATTGCCGGCTACCGCATCGGCGGCAAGACCGGTACGGCGGATAAACCGTCCGAGGACGGTAAGTATTCCAGCGATACCTATTCCTCCTTCATCGGCATGGCGCCGATGGACGATCCGCAACTGGTGGTCCTGGTTGTCGTCGACAGCCCGACCGGCGTTCAGTTCGGCAGCGCTACCGCGGCGCCGATCGCCAAGGAATTTCTGGAAAATGCCCTGCCGTATCTGGGCGTCAATCCGCAATATACAGAGGAAGAAGAGAAAGCGCTGAAGGCCGAGTACGCCTACGTACCCGACGTGACAGGCAAGAGTTACAGCGATGCCATCGGCATCCTGGAAAGCAACGGCCTGAAATACAAGGTGACGCCGAAAACCAGCAGCACCAAGGATTTCATCGTCGTTGACCAGTACCCGAAGGCAGGCACAAAGATCGAGAAAGGCGGAAAAGTATACCTGTACAGAGAATAGACGGAATATAGAATCGAGAGGGTTCATCTGAAACTTGAAGCGTTAGCAAAGGCAGGGGGCTGCCGGCTGGTCCGGGGAGATCTGGACCGGGAGGCGGCGTCTCTGACCTGTGATTCCCGTCAGTGCGGACCGGGAACTGTGTTTTTTTGTATCAAAGGGTGTCAGGCGGACGGCCACGACTATGCCGGGGCTGCGGCCGGAAAGGGCGCGGCGGCTGTCGTCTGCGGCAGGGACGTTCCGTTGCCTGAGGGCAGCGGCGCGGCGGTCCTGCAGGTCGAAGACACGCGGAAAGCCATGGCCGCCATGGCAGCCGCCTTTTACGGCTGGCCGGACAGGCGGCTTGTAACCGTCGGCATCACCGGAACCAAGGGAAAGACCACCACGGCCTATATGGTCCGTTCCATCTTAGAAGAGGCCGGGATCAAGACCGGCCTGGTGGGAACGGTGGAGATCTATACAGGAAGAGAGCATGTGAAAAGCGAATATACCACGCCGGATTCCATTCAGCTCCACGGATATCTGCGGGACATGGCCGACAATGGCTGCCAGGCCGCTGTGGTCGAGGTGTCCTCCCAGGCGCTGAAGTTGTGTCGGACAGACCCGATTTGCTTTGACTACGGCGTATTTACCAATATTGAGGAAGACCACATCAGCCCTGCCGAGCACCGGGACTTCGCAGAATACGCGGCCTGCAAGGCGAAACTGTTCCAAAGGTGCGGCATGGGACTCGTCAACGGGGACGATCCCAATTTGGGGCTGATCACAGAAAAGGCGGCGTGTCCCCTGGAAACCTTTGGCCTGAACAGCGGCAGCGACCTGCGGGCGGAAAGCCTTTGTCCGGTGCGCCTGCCGGGGGCCCTGGGCAGTGAGTTCCGGGTACGGGGCGAGGGCTTTGATCAAGACGTGATCCTGCCCATGCCGGGCAGCTTCAACTGCCGCAATGCCCTGGCAGCTGTCAGCGTATGCCGGAAGCTGGGCGTGCCGGCAGAGACGGCGGCGAGAGCCCTGAGACGGGTGGCGGTGCCGGGCCGGCAGGAGATGTTCGCCATAGACCCGTCGCGGCTGGTCCTGGTGGATTACGCCCACAACGGCGCGGGAATGTATCATCTGCTGCAGTCTCTGCGGGAATACAGGCCGTCCAGACTGACCTGCGTCTTCGGATGCGGCGGGGACCGGGACCCCGGACGGAGGCAGAAGATGGGCGAGGCGGCGGCCCGGTATGCCGACCAGATCATCCTTACTTCAGATAATCCCAGAAAGGAGGCCCCACAGGCCATCATTCGTGATATAATAGAAGCGGTAATGAAATTTGAAACGCCTTTCCGGGTCATCGAAGACCGGGGGCAGGCCATCGAAACGGCGGTGGCAGGTTGCCAGCCGGGAGAGATCGCGGTGATTTGCGGAAAGGGACACGAGGATTATCAGATCCTCGGAAACAGAAAAATACACTTTGACGACCGGGAAGCGGTTCGGGCGTCAATAGAAAAGGCGAAACATGAACAGAATTACAATTGGATCGATTCAGGCGGCCACTGACGGACGCCTGCTTGCCGGAGATCCGGCGGCTGCCGTAGAGGCGGTCAGCACGGATTCCAGAACGGCGAAAGCCGGAGAACTTTTCATTCCCATCATCGGAGAAAACCACGACGCGCATCAATTTATTCCCATGGCCTATGAGAACGGCTGCAGAGCCTTTTTGACGGCCAGAGAGGACGCCGCCCGCGGCCTGGAAGAAGCCAGCGTCCTATTGGTGGAGGATACCACGAAGGCCATGCAGAAGCTGGCGGCATGGTATCTGAAGGAGCTGGGACTGAAGACCGTGGCCGTTACCGGCAGCGTAGGAAAGACCAGCACCCGGGACATGGTATATCAGATTTTGCAGGAAAAGTACGTCACAGGCACGGCGGTGGGGAATTTCAACAACGATATCGGCGTACCCAAGACCATCTTTACCTTTGACGATTCCATGGAAGCCGCCGTGCTGGAAATCGGCATGGATCACAGATTTGAAATTCACAGACTTGTGGATATAATCAGACCTGATATTGGTATAATAACCAATGTGGGGATCTCCCACATTGAAAATCTGGGAAGCCGGGAGGAAATTCTGGCGGCGAAGCTGGAGATCACCGACTATTTTACAGAGGACAATACCTTGGTCATCAACCAGGATAACGATATGCTGCAGGCGGCGGATCTGTCCGACGGCTATAAGGTCGTTCGGGTAGGCACGGACCCGGCCTGCGATTACCGCGTCAGCGGCATCGAGGACCGAGGCGGGGAAGGCGTCGGCTGGACCCTGACGGCAGACGGAAAGGAATACCGGATCGAACTTCCGATTCCGGGGGCGCATAACGCCCTCAACGCCAGCCTGGCTGTGGCGGCCTGCCGGTGCCTGGGCATTTCCGTCGAAGAGGCAGCTGCCGGCCTGAGCAGGCTGCGGCTGACGGGGAAAAGGCTGACCGTCTTGGAAAAGAACGGCATGAAGATCATTGACGATAGTTACAATGCGGCCCCTGACTCTATGAGATCGGCCATCGAAACGCTGATGCACACGGAAGGAAGGCGCAGGATCGCCATTTTGGGCGGCATGAACGAGCTGGGTCCGGATTCCCGCCGCTATCACAGGGAGATCGGACAGTTCGCTGCTGCACAGAAGGTGGATCTGCTGCTGACGGCCGGCGAGAAAGCCAGGGACATCGCGGAGGGAGCGATCCATGCAGGTGCGGCCCGGGTAAAGCACTTTGATACGAAGGAGAACCTGGCCCGGGAGCTGGGCGGCCTTCTGCAGCGGGGAGATACCGTACTGGTTAAAGCTTCCCGCACCATGGAAATGGAACAGATCGTGGATAAAATCATGGAGGAACAGGAGTAAAACTATGCAGATCACACAACTTATCTTTCTCGTCGTTTTGGGTACGGTGGTATCAGCGGTGCTGACCGCCGTAGAGATCCCGATCCTGAAGCGCAAGCAGTTCCGGCAGTTCATCAGAGAAGAGGGACCTCAGTCCCACCTGTCCAAGGAAGGGACCCCGACCATGGGCGGCATCGCCATCTTCGCGGCGCTGGCCGTCACGACCCTGCTCGGAGGCAAGATCACCTCAGATACCTTTATCATGCTGGTGGTTACGCTGCTGTTCGGTCTGCTGGGCTTTCTGGACGACTATATCAAAGTTGCCAAGAAGCATAACCTGGGATTACGTGCATGGCAGAAACTGGTGCTGCAGATTTTGATCGCAGTGGGACTGGCCGTGTATATGGCCGTGCTCTCCGGCTACGGCACAGGCGTATGGATTCCGTTCCTCGATCGGTACGTGGCTTTTGGATGGCTCTACATTCCTTTCGTGGCTTTTGTGGTCGTGGCCATGGCCAACGCGGTGAACCTGACCGACGGCCTGGACGGACTGTCCTCCGGCGTAACCGCCCTGGTAGCCTTTTTCTTCGCCATCGTGGGCATGCAGTTTGGACACGACTCCGCGACGATTTTCTGCTGCGCTCTGACGGGCGCGTGCCTGGGTTTCCTGGTATTCAACCGGTATCCGGCGAAGCTGTTCATGGGCGACACAGGCTCCATGGCTCTGGGCGGCGCCTTGGCTTCGGCGGCCATCATCATGAAGGTGGAGTTCCTGCTTCCGTTCGCGGGCCTCATCTACGTGCTGGAGGCTCTCTCGGTTATCATACAGGTGCTGTACTTTAAGGCCACAGGGGGCAAGCGGTTTTTCAAAATGGCGCCGCTGCACCATCATTTCGAAATGTGCGGCATGAAGGAGAAGTACGTGGTCGCCATGTTCTGGCTGGCGGCTCTGGTGTGCTGCGCCATCGCCTACGGCATTATGAGTCTGTAGTTACGTAAGAGGTATTTATCTGAGAGAAAGAGTGATAATATGAGCGTGAATTTAGAGAATATGAAATACAAGAAGGTATTGGTCGTAGGTCTGGGCAAATCCGGCATTGCGGCGTCTCAGGCCATGCTCCGTCTGGGTGCGGAGGTATCCATCCAGGATTCCAAACGGGAGGACAGTGTAGATCCGCAGATGGTCGCCTTTCTGAAGGGTCAGGGAGCGCGCTGCTATTTCGCGCAGACGCCGCCTGACATGGGCCAGTTCGATATGCTGATCATAAGTCCCGGTGTCAGCCCGGAGCTGCCGTTTATCGAGGAGGCTCGGGCAAAAGGCGCGGAGATCATCGGAGAGCTGGAAATTGCCTACCGCATCGGCAGCGGCAATTACATCGCCATCACCGGCACCAACGGAAAGACCACGACCACCACGCTGGTGGGCGAGATCTTCAAGGCCGCCAAGAGAAAAACCTACGTGGTGGGGAACATCGGCGTAGCCGTCATTTCCGCATCCATAAACGCTTCCGCGGAGGATTGGCTGGTCACGGAGACCAGCAGCTTCCAGCTGGAGACCACCCGTTACTTCAAGCCGGTGGTGTCCGCGATCCTGAACCTGACGCCGGATCATCTAAACCGGCATCATACCATGAAGGCCTACGGCGCGGCCAAGGCGAAGATCTTTGCCAACCAGCGGGCCGACGGCTATCTGGTCATCAATTACGACGACAAGGAATGCTATAAGCTGGCGGCGGGCTGCCAGGCCAAGGTGGTGCCGTTCAGCCGTAAGACGCAGTTGGACTTCGGCGCCTTTGTCAGAGACGGCAGGTTGGTCATCAGGAACGAGGAAGGCGCCCTGGTGGACATCTGCGGCAGAGACGAGCTGAAGATCATCGGAGAGCACAACCTGGAGAATGCTCTGGCGGCGGCGGCCATCTGCTACTTCGCGGGCATCGACGCCGGGATCATCGCGGAGGGAATCCGTTCCTTCGCCGGCGTGGAGCACAGAATCGAGTTCTGCGGCACCGTGGACGGGGTCAGCTACTACAACGATTCTAAGGGAACCAACATCGACGCGGCGGTAACAGCCATACGTGCCATCGAGAAGAATATCGTTCTGATTGCCGGAGGCGATGCCAAAGGCCAGGTCTTTGACGATTTTATCAAGGCCTTTCAGGGCAGCGTGAAGAAGATGATCCTGCTGGGACGAGACGGGCATCTGATTGCGGAAGCGGCGGACCGCTGCGGCTTCGCGGATTACGTCAGCTGCAAGGACATGGAGGCCTGTGTGCGCAAGGCCTATGAGCTGGCCGAGCCGGGAGACACGGTGCTCTTGTCGCCGGCATGCGCCAGCTGGGATATGTATACCAACTTTGAACAAAGGGGAGAGCACTTTAAGAATTGTGTGAGCAGGTTATAAATGAGATTGAATTTTAAGGGTGGGAAAAACTTAAGACAGAGCGACTTCGTGATCGTCGCCATGGTGACCATTCTGGTCATCTTCGGCGTGGTCATGGTGTTCAGCGCCAGCTACTATAAATCCATCAACGACTCAGGATCGCCGTACAGCTATCTGACCAAGCAGGGCATCTTCGCCGTTACGGGCTTTGTCATCATGGGCGTGTGTTCCCGGCTGGATTACCATATCTGGCGGAGACTGTCGATTCTGATCATGGCGGCCAGCATCGTATTGCTGGTCCTGGTGCTTACGCCTCTGGGCGTATCGGAAGGAGGCGCGACCCGGGCACTGTATATCGGCTTTACCATCATGCCGGGTGAGATCTCCAAGATCGCCGTGATCATCTTTACGGCGGCCTACCTTGCCAGCGATCCCAAGATCATCCTTTCCTTTACAAAGGGCGTGCTGCCCCTTTTGGTGCTCATGGGCATCGTAGGCGGACTGATCATCAAGCAGCCGAACCTGTCCACCGCCATTACGGTCTGCGGCATCATCGCGGGCATCATGTTTCTGGCGGGACTGGAATGGAAATACGTCATCGGCGCCATGGTGGCAGGAGGCTGCGGCATCTTCGGACTGATCATGATCGGCGGCAAGATCGGGGCTTCCCACTGGACAAAGCGTCTGACCAGCTTTCTGGATCCTTTTGCCGATGAGCTGGGAGACGGCTTCCAGGTGGTCCAGTCCCTGCTGGCCCTGGGATCCGGCGGACTTTTCGGCCTGGGCCTGGGCAAGAGCATCCAGAAAAACCTGTATCTGCCGGAGCCGCAGAACGACTTCATTCTGGCCATCATCGGCGAGGAGCTGGGTTTTGTGGGACTGTTGATTCTGATCCTGCTGTACATCGTCCTGATCTGGCGGTGCTTCCACGTGTGTCTCAACGCTCCCGACCGGTTCGGCATGCTGCTTTCCGGCGGCATCACCATCATGATCGGACTGCAGGTGGTACTGAACATCGCCGTAGTCACCTCATCTATGCCGCCGACGGGCATCGCCCTGCCGTTCATCAGCTACGGCGGCAACGCCCTTTGGATCTTCATGGCGGCGTCAGGCATGGTACTCAACGTGTCCCGTCAGAGCCGGGGAAGCGGCGCGGCGGCAGCGGAAAAGACAGAAAAACGGAGATAGAATGAGAAGAGGAGGGACAGCAGATGAGAGTTATCGTAACCGGCGGAGGTACGGGCGGACATATCTATCCGGCCATCGCCATCGCAGATAAAGTCATGGAAAAGGATCCGGAGGCGGAGGTCCTGTATATCGGCAATGATATCGGGTTGGAAAAGGACATCGTGCCGAGAAGCGGATACCGGATGGAGCTGGTTTCGGCCAAGTGGCTGGACCGCAGGAACATCTTGAAGGTCTTTGATACGGGCCTGACCACCATGAAGGGCGCAGCCCAGGCTTACAGGATCATGAAGAAGTTCAGGCCTGACGTGGTCATCGGCACCGGAGGCTTCGTCTGCGTACCGGTTATGTACGCCGGACACAAGTACGGCGCCCGCTGTTACCTTCACGAACAAAACGCCTTTCCGGGCGTGGCCAACAAGACCCTGGAAAAATTCGCGGATAAGGTATTTTTGGGCTTCCCTGAAGCCAGCCACTACTTCCGTCAGCCGGAGAAGCACATCTGCAGCGGCAATCCGGTGCGGCGCAGTTTCTATGACGGGGACAGGAACGCGGCGCGGGCGGCGCTCTCGATCCCTCAGGACGACTTCGTGGTGTTTTCCTTCGGCGGCAGTCAGGGAGCGGCCAAGATTAACGAGGTGGCCTTTGATCTGATGGAGGCCGTCAACGGCCATAAAGGCGTGACGTTCATCTTCGGCACAGGAAGCCAGTACTACACGGAGATTCTGGACAAGGCGACGGAGAAGGGCATCGAGCCTGACCGGAACGTGCGGATCTGCTCCTATATCAATGATATGCCTACATACCTGAGCGCGTCGGATCTGATCATCAGCCGGGCGGGGGCCCTGTCGGTGGCGGAGACCACGGTATGCGGCAGGGCGGCGATTCTGATCCCGTCGCCTAACGTGACGGGCAACCATCAGTACTTTAACGCCAAATCCGTGGCCGACAAGGGAGGCGCTATCCTGCTGGAGGAAAAGGACCTGACCAGCGAAGGGCTGATCAGCGAGGTCATGCGGCTGCGCAACAATCCGGAGGTTCTGGAGAAGATGAGCCGCGCCAGCGCCCAGTGCGCCCCGCTGGACGCCTGTGAAGTCATATATGCGGAGATGGAAAAAGAATGAAGGAGTATTACGAAGATTACGGCGAAGCTTATGACGAAGCTCATGATACAGCCTACGACGAGGGCCGCGGTGAGGCCGCGGAAGCAGAACGGTACGAAGGCCGTGACGGCGGGCAGGGATCCTATGACAGGGAATCCGACCTGCAGTACGACTCCGTTGTCTTCCGTCAGATCCAAAGGGATCGGAAGGTGCGAAAAAAGAAGCACTACCTGCGGCGGTTTCTGATCTTTCTCGGCGTGCTCGCGGCGGTGGGCGTTTTTCTGTCCTCCAGCGTCTTCGCTGTAAAGACCATTCAGGTGGAGGGCAATCAGTATTACGACGACGACGAGGTCATCAACATGGCGGGAGCCAGAACCGGCGTCAACCTGTTTCTGGGGGCGAAGTCCTCTGAGATCAGGGACGGGCTGCTGGACGATCCGTACTTTGTCGATGTAAAGGTGCGGCGAAAGCTGCCGGGAACCCTGATCATCGAGGTGGAGGAACGGCTGCAGATCGCTGCCATCACCTATGGCGACGCCTATATCGTCATCGACGAGGAGGGGGTCATGCTGCGGAAGACCGGCGTAGATCCCAAGCTGACCTTGCTGACGGGGCTGACAGTGAGCAAGCTGAAGGCAGGAGAAAAGGTAGAAGCGGAGGAGTCCGCCACTTTGGACAGCACCCTTCAGATGCTGACGGCCATGAAGGACGGAGATTTCTTCTTCAAGAAGATCGACGTTTCCCAGGTCATCATCAAAGCGTATATTTACGATACGCTGGTGGTGAAAGGGACGCCGAAGCAAATGCTGAAATCCATAGAGAGCGGCAATCTGCAGAAGGTTGTCAATAAACTGATCAAAAGCGACATCAAAAGAGGCACCATCAATCTAGGCGATCACAATTATGTGCCATTTTCTCCAGACTTTTCGTAAAAAACTGATGCAAATGCGTTGCTTTTGTGATAGAATGAAATATATTATGGGATGCAAGGAGGCAATTTACGATGTTGCAATTTGAGAGTGGCCAGGATAATGCAGCGGTCATCAAGGTCATCGGTGTAGGCGGCGGCGGATGTAACGCTGTGAACCGAATGATGGAAGCTGATTTGAGAGGCGTTCAGTTTATCGCAATCAATACAGATAGACAGGCGTTAAATAGATGTAAGGCTGAAACAAAGATTCAGATTGGTGAGAAATTAACGAGAGGTTTGGGCGCGGGCGGCAATCCGGAAGTGGGACAGCGGTCTGCGGAGGAGACCCTCGACGAGATAACAGATTTACTGGAAGGATCGGACATGGTGTTCATCACCGCCGGTATGGGCGGCGGCACCGGAACCGGCGCGGCTCCGATCATCGCCAAGGCTTCCAAGGATATGGGAATCCTGACCGTAGGCGTGGTGACCAAGCCGTTTTCCTTCGAGGGAAAGAAGAGAAAGGATCAGGCGGAACTGGGCCTGAGCTTTTTAAAGAAGTATGTGGATTCGCTGGTGGTAGTGCCGAACGACAAGCTGCTGCAGAACTGTGAGAAGAACACGTCCATGCTGGAAGCCTTCACCATGGCCGATGACGTTCTGCGCAAGGGCGTCCAGGGCATCTCCGACCTGATCAGCGACCACGCCCTGATCAACGTGGACTTTGCCGACGTCAAGTCCGTCATGACGGACAGAGGCGTGGCCCACATGGGTACAGGACGGGGCAAAGGCGAGAACCGGGCCAAGGACGCGGTCAAGACCGCTATCGAGAGCCCGTTGCTTGAGACCACCATCGCAGGAGCCAGAGCGATCCTACTGTACGTATCCGGCGGATACGACCTGGGCATGCTGGAAGTCAACGAGATCGCCAGCATGGTGGAGGAGCAGGCCGACAGAGAGGCGATCCTGATCTTCGGCGCGGCTGTCAGCGAGGAGATGAACGACGAGGTGGCGATCACCGTTATCGCTACCGGCTTTGGGGAAGGCCTGGAATCCGGTTCGACAGGCTACGCGCCTGAAAGACCGAAGGAAGTGGTCACCGAGAACGGACTGACCGGCAGAAGCATGACCTTGGGCCAGATCTTTGATGAGACCAAGGATGAGGACAAGAACAATTCCAGATTTGATCTTCCCGATTTTCTCCGCGGTCAGAAATAGAGGTTTTGCTTTTTTACTTTGTTAAAAAGCCGGCATTTTCGTGACCGGCTTTTTCGTGTAACTACTATGCAGAAAGAAATTCATTCCAAAGACAACAGAATATTTAGGGAATGCCAGAAGCTTTCTCAGAAGAAGTACAGAGACCGGGAGGGCCGTTACCTGATCGAGGGGTTTCACCTGATGAGGGAGGTTCCGCAGGAGGATCTCTGCTACATGGTTCTGCGGGAAGGCGTTTCTGCCGACGGGCTGCCCGACGCGGACACCTACGTCCTGGACGGAAAGCTCTTTGACCGGCTGGCCCAGACAGAGACCAGCCAGGGGGTCATCGCGGTGGTTCGCAGGCAGGAATGGACCGTAGAGAAGCTTCGAGCGCGGACACGTCAAAGCAGCAACTTTGTTGTTTTAGATAGATTGCAGGATCCCGGCAACATCGGAACGATCATCCGAACCGCCGAAGGAGCCGGTTATGCTGCCGTTATCGCAGTAAAGGGCACGGCGGATATCTATTCGCCGAAGACCATACGGGCGGCGGCCGGATCTGTCTTTAGGATCCCTATCGTCCATGTCGAGGATGGTAGGGAGCTTGGAAGTCTGGCGGCCAGCTTGGGTAAGAAGCTGGTGGTGACCAGTCTGGATACCGACACTTTATACTTTGACGCGGACCTTTCCGAAGGCACCGCCCTGGTCATAGGCAACGAGGGCGGCGGCGTAAGCCGTGAGCTGTTGGAGATGGCCGACGTCAGGGTTCGGATTCCGATGGAGGGCAGTCTGGAATCCCTGAACGCCTCCGTGGCAGCAGGCATACTGATGTATGAGCGTATGAGACCCTGCGGGCAATGAGGTATTATGTAAATTTTTATGTGAGGAGAAAAACATGCAAGAGAAATTAGCAACAATGCTGGAAGAAGCCAAAGAGCAGCTTGCCAAGGCATCTTCTTTGGCAGACACAGAAGAAGTAAGAGTCAAAGTCCTCGGTAAGAAGGGAGAACTGACCAAGATCCTGAAGACTATGGGGACCCTTTCTCCGGAAGAGAAAAAAGCGCTGGGTCAGGCAGCCAATAAGGTAAAGGCTGAGTTTGAGCAGCTGCTGGCCGAGAAAGTTGCCGAGGTGAAGGAGAAGGCTAAGGCGGCCAAGTTCAGAGCCGAGCGGATCGACGTTACGGAACCGGGCAAGGAAGTGGTCTACGGCACGAAGCATCCGATCACCCAGACCATCGACGAGGTTGTGGACATCTTCCGCGGCATGGGCTATGCCGTCTATGAGGGACCGGACGTTGAAACGGTATACAACACCTTTGACGCGCTGAACTCTCCGGAAAACCATCCTTCCAGGGACCTTACCGATACCTTCTATATCAAAGGCTCCCATGAGACACAGGTACTGAAGCCGCACACCTCTTCCGCAGAGATCCGGGCGGAGCTGGACGTGCCGCTTCCATATAAGGTGCTGATTCCGGGCAGATGCTACAGATGCGATACCCCGGACGCTACCCACTCCCATACCTTCCATCAGATCGAAATGATGGTCATCGGCGAGGGGATCACCATGGGCGACCTGAAGGGCTCCCTGGACTATATGGCGAAAAAACTGTTCGGACCGGAAACCAAAACCAAGTTCCGTCCGAGTCACTTCCCGTTCACAGAGCCGAGCGCGGAGATGGATGTTTCCTGCTTCAAGTGCGGCGGCAAAGGCTGCCCTGTCTGCAAAGGAAGCGGCTGGATCGAAATCCTCGGCTGCGGCATGACGCACCCGCATGTACACCAGGCCGGCGGCATCGACACGGAAAAATACACCGGTTTTGCGGTTGGCATGGGCGTAGAGCGTATTGCCATGCTGAAGTACGGCATCGACGACATCAGACTGCTGTTTGAAAACGATATGAGATTCATCAATCAGTTCAAATAAACTATAGTTCAGCGAGAAGTGAGGTTAAAAATAGAATGTTAGTATCATTACAATGGTTAAAGGATTATACAGATGTAAACGTTCCGATCAAAGAGTTCTGCGACCGCATGATCATGTCCGGCTCCGACCTGGAGACCTGCGAAGAACTGGGCACCGGCATTGAAGGCGTAGTCATCGGCAGAATTGACAAGATTGAGAAGCACCCTGACGCGGACAAGCTGGTGGTGTGTCAGGTCAATATCGGAGAAGAAGAACCTCTGCAGGTGATCACCAGCGCAACCAACATCTATGTAGGAGGCTACTGCCCGATCGCAAAGCATAACAGCCATATTCCGGGTCCGCTCCACGGCCAGCCAAAGGTTGAGGGCGGCGTAAAGATCACCAAAGGCAAGATGAGAGGCGTGGTTTCCAACGGCATGATGTGCGGCCCACAGGAGCTGGGCATCGAGGACAAGACGGCGCCTTACGTTTCCAAGGACGGCATCTGGATGCTGCCGGGCAACTGGGACGACCATCTGGGAGAAGATATCGTGGAAGCCCTGGGCATGAAGGATTATGCCATCGATTTCTGCGTCACGCCGAACCGGCCGGACTGCCTGTGCGTACTGGGCATGGCCAAGGAAGCGGCGGCTGTCTTTGAAGAGAAGATGACCTATCCGGATACGGAGTGCCAGAAGACCGACGAGATGGCATCTGACTACATCTCCGTGGAAATCAAGAACGACAAGTGCAAGCGGTACACCGCCAGAGTGATCAAAGACGTGAAGATCGAGCAGTCCCCTTGGTGGCTGCAGAAGCGTCTGATGGCGGCTGGGATGAGACCGATCAACAACATGGTAGATATCACCAACTTCGTCATGATGGAATACGGACAGCCGCTCCACGCTTTTGATATCAGAAGCATCGAGGGCAGACACATCGTCGTGGACATGGCAAAGGACGGCGACAAGTTCGTGACATTGGACAATCAGGAACGGGACATTTACAGCGATACTTTGATGATCAACGACGCAGAGAAGCCGATCGGCATCGCCGGCATCATGGGCGGTCTGTTCTCTGAGATCGTGGACGACACCAATACGGTCGTCATCGAGTCCGCCAACTTCGACAAGACCAGCATCCACCGCTCCATCAAAAAGCTGAACCTGAGGACGGAAGCCGGAGCCAGATACGAGAAGGGCATCGATCCGAACCTGTGTGAAGCGGCCGCTGACAGAGTCTGCAAGCTGGTAGAGCTGCTGGACTGCGGCAAGGTCCTGACCGGCAGCGTAGACGTATATCCGAACCCGGAAACCGCGCCGGAGATCAAGTGCAGAGTCAGCAGAGTCAACAAGGTTTTGGGCATCGAAATCCCAAGAGAGGAAATGGTCGGCTATCTGGAAAGACTGGACATGAAGGTGGAAGGCGAAGGCGATATCATGCTGGTAACGCCGCCGACGATCCGTCAGGATATGAAGGAAGAAATCGACTGCGTGGAAGAGATCGCCAGACTGTACGGATTTGACAATCTGCCGCTGACCCTGCCAGAAGTTGCGACGAAGACAGAGTTCTCCAAGAACTGGCTCATGAGAGACCTGGCCAGAGAGACCCTGTGCGGCATGGGCGCCAACGAGATCCGGACCTTCTCCTTCTCCAATCCGAAGATCCTGGATGCCGCCGGCATCGGAAAGGATTCCTGGGAAAGAGATCTGGTAGAGCTGATCAACCCGTTGGGCGAGGATACCCAGTACATGCGGACAATCCTGACGCCGAGCATGCTGGAGGTTCTGGGCAGAAACTACTCCAGAAACCTGGAAGCGGTCAAGGCCTATGAACTGGATCTGACCTTCTCCCCGAACATGATCGAAGGAGAACTGCCGCACGAGTCCCACAACCTGTCCATCGGCATGTACGGCAAGAAGGAAGATTTCTTCACCCTGAAGGGCATGATCGTGACCCTTCTGGAGAGACTGGGCATCGGCGAGCTGGAATTCGTGGCGGAGTCTGAATACGGCACCTATCATCCGGGCAGATGTGCGAGGATCCTGACCAAAGACAAGAACGGCGAAGTCGTAGAGCTGGGCATCATGGGCGAGTATCATCCGGATGTAGCGGAAGCTTTCGGCATCGGCACTCGGGCATACGGCGCGGAACTGTTCTTCGATCTGATCGTAGAGCTTTCTGAGAAGGAAATCCAGTATCATCAGCCGCCAAAGTATCCGTCAACGTCCAGAGATATCGCAATGGTCGTAGACGAGGATACCCTGGTAGGTGACATAGAAAAGAAGATCAAAGAGGTCGGCACCGAGATCCTCAAGAGCGTGAAACTCTTTGACGTTTACAGAGGACAGCAGGTAGAAGAAGGAAAGAAGAGCGTGGCCTTCAGCCTGACCTACAGACACGATGACAAGACCCTGACCGACGAAGAAGCAGACGCCGTACACGCAAAAGTCATCGAGACCATGAAAGACGCATTCAAAGCAGTAATAAGAGATAATTAAGTAAGGTGAAACCATGGACAGCAAAGTAACTGTAAAGATTTACGGGCAGGAATACACGATAGCAGGAGATAAGACGGAAGAGGAAATTCAGAGAATCGCGGAGTATGTGGACAATAAGATGCGTCTTATAAGCAGGGTCGCGGGGGAAGCGGGCCAGGGCAGCATCGGTATTCTGACCGCCATAAATATTGCAGAGGAATACTTTGACGCTTTGAACCAGATCGAGCAGCTGCGGATCTCAAAGACCCAGATGGAAAACGACTCCAAGTACTATCTGAAGATGTGGGAGGACGCGAAGAAGAACTTCGCCCAATACAAGGAAAACCTGTCACAGATGCAGAATCAGAAGCAGGAGCACGAGGAACGGTTCAAGGAACTGCAGGCCAAGTGCACCGAATATGAGAATTCCTTTTTCGACTTGCAGATGGAGAATATCCAGCTGAAAAGTGAGCTGGAGAAGTTGAAAAACAACAGCTAGAGGAAATATCATGAACCAAAAAGCACTGGATGTGTTAGAATACAAAAAAATTATCGAACTTTTGAAAGAAGAGGCAGGCTGCGAGATGACCCGTGAGATGGTCTCGCAGCTGTTGCCCTACACCGACCTTCGGGTAATTTCAGAAGAATTAAGGTCAACCACTGAGGCGGTTGACCTTATTGTGCGTAAAGGGGCGCTTCCCACAGGCGGCATCTACGATATCGCCGGAAGCGTTGGATTTGCAAGAAAAGGCGGCACTCTGACCATGAAGCAGCTGCTGCAGATCCACTACAACCTTTCCATCACCGCCAGGATCGTATCCTTCATGAAGAGCGATCTGCCGGAGTTGCCGCTGATCCGCTCCATGACGGAGCTTCTGGTGACCATGCCCCGCCTGGCGGAGAACATCGACCGCTGCATCTTATCGGAGGATGAGATGAGCGACAACGCGTCGTCGGAGCTGCGGTCCATACGCAGGGCCATGGCGCGTCAGAACGACGCCATCAAGAACAAGCTGAATCAGATGATCAGCTCCACGTCAAACAGGACATACCTGCAGGATTCCATCGTGACCATCCGGGACGGCAGATACGTAATCCCTGTGAAGCAGGAGCACCGGACCCATTTTCCGGGCATCGTTCACGATCAGTCAAAGGCAGGAGCCACCCTGTTCATCGAGCCCCAGGCCATCGTCAATCTCAACAACGAGCTGCGGGAGCTGGAGCTGGCGGAGCAGGCGGAGATCGCCCGCATCTTGACGGAGCTGTCCGAAGGGGTGGCGGAGCGGTATCATGACATCAAAAACAATCAGGAGCTGCTGATCCGGCTGGACTACATCATGGCAAAGGGCAAGCTGTCCCGGCGCATGGACGGCGAGGAACCGCAGATCAACGACCAGGGACGGCTGGACATACGGTCCGGCAGACACCCTTTGATCGATCCGGAGAAGGTGGTTCCCATCGACGTAAGCGTCGGGGAGGGTTACCGGACCCTGGTGG
>CAZGED010000008.1:3181-22333 GCA_964525085.1 uncultured Senimuribacter sp. | reverse complement strand
GATCAAAGCGGCTCCCGGGGAATTTACGATGGCCAGCAGATCAAAGGGCAGATTGGCCTTCAAAAAGCGAAGGGCTTCCACCAGCTTTTCTTTGCTGCCGTAGACGTAATCCCGCTTGTCCAGATAGGTGCAGGGGATCCTAGGCTGGCCGAAATACCAAAGCTCCGGGTAGTTGAGCGGGTCGAACTCCATCTGGCGGGGCGCCTGGTTGTCGGAAGTCGCCGAGTGATAAAACTTGCAGCCGGTAGGCCCGTTCATCAAAACGATGGTGTTCCTGATGCCTTCCAGACCGAAGAGCAGCCCGGAAAAGCTATCGGGTGTAATATTTGTCAAATAGGGGTTGGTCATTTTTCCACTCTCCTTCCAGATTCATATGAAACAGATTTGCCCACCGTTCCGCTACGACCAGCCCTGAGAAAAATCCGTTGTCAGGGCACATCGGTATGGTATCGGCGATAGTGCTTGCGTAAGTCGCGGAGGATTCGTAGTTGGAAAGAACGATATCAGGCTGATACTGCTGTATGTCCTTTTGACGGTCGGCGCGGTCGTAGTTCTCTTCCAGGAGAATGCTGTCCGCCTCCGGCAGCGCGCTGCGGAACCCTTCGTCCTGGGAAAAGTTCAGAATGCACAGCTTGACGATCTCCATGCCCGCGTCCAGAGCAGTCCTCATAATCCAGTCCAGATTGTGGTTGTAGGTGATGACCATCAGCCGCTTACCCTGCAGGAAAGGCTTTACGGCACGGATCCGGGCTTCGTAGATCTGACGGTGGTCCGCAATAATGTCCTCCGCCGTGTCCTCTTCACCAAAGAAAGCACCGACGCCCCGGAGCCACCGCTCTGTTTCGGCGAAGCCCACAGGGAACTGTTCCGGATAGAACCGGCAGCCGTATTCTCTGAAAAAGAAATCCTCCAGAAGCCTTCCCGTATAGTCCTTGTAGGCCAGCAGGTTCAGAGAGGCGCTGCAGAAGTTCTTCAGCGCGTCAAAGGTGGTGTCGCACAGAAAACGGCAGTTGACGCTGACGCCCATCCGGGAAAGATAGCTTTTGATGGTCTGAAAGTTGCTCTCCGTATTCTTGGCGATGACCTTTTCAAAGACGATGTTGACAACCTTAGGAGACGGCCTGACCGCCGGGTCGATAACCTGCTTTGCCAGCTGGGTGTAGGCCATGAGCATGCCCTGAAGATAGTCTCCCGTCAGATTGCCATCGGTTTTGATGGTCACCACAGGCTGCTCCGGCGTAGAAAGGGCCTTGGCCTTGTCGATATCGTCGCCGATGATGCCGGAAGGGCAGGAGCTGATGATGACGATGGCTCTGGCGTCAGGCAACCTGCGCCGGATCTCATCTACCGCGTCCAGCAGTTTCTCCGTGCCGCCGAAGACCATATCGCTTTCGGTCATGTCGGTGGACACGATGTTGGGCGCCAGAGCGGTCGGCAGCAAAGTGCCCCGCTCGAAGAGCCTGCGCCTGCCGGAAGAACTGATGCTCTGGTAGGACAGATACGTGCAGCTCTTAGGGGAATGGGCCAGGATCACGGCGTCGCGGAGATGGATGCTCATGTTCATAGCGCCGTTGAAGGCACACCCGTGAAGGGGCTCGTCCCGAATCACATTTTTGGAGAGATATCCCGCATCGTAGTCGGCGGGAATTTTGTCATCGCTGGAATCGCTGGAATCGCTGGAATCGCAGGATTCGCAGGACTCACAAAGATCACAGGATTCACGAGCTTGGCAAGGATGGCAGGCCGCGCCGCCGGCACTGACAAAACCGCCTTCGGATTGGGATGGTGGGGGCACCGTAAAACCCGAGGCTCTTCCTGCCGGAGAGCCGCAGCCGAAGATTAGAGCCTCCAGCTCTTCATCCTCCAGAGGCTTTGCGGGGAACAGAGCCGGCCCTGCCAGAATTTTGGAAGCGGCTTCCGCGAAGATCCGTCCTACAGCCTGGCTGTCCTCCTCCGCGCGCAGTTCCGGGATCGTGCAGTTGTGCTTCTCCGCCCTGGCAAAGACGTCATCTCTGGGAATCCCGGCGAAGATGGGAAGACCCACGGCCTGGGCAAAGGTGCTGACTCTGGCGTCCTCTCCTTTGACGCTGCGGCTGTTGTAGAGGATGCCCGCCACCCGGCGCTGGTCGTCATCGTAATTCTTGATGCCGCGCAGGATGTTGTTGGCGGCGTACAGGGACATGTATTCTCCCGACGTGACCAAAAAGATGGTGTCCGCGTATTCGCGCCGGATGGGCACGGCAAAACCGCCGCAGACCACGTCTCCCAGGACGTCGTAGAGGATGATGTCATAGTTTTCTTTGATATGGAATTTCTCTAAAAGCTCAAAAGCGGTGATGATGCCTCTGCCGGCGCAGCCGACGCCCGGCTTCGGGCCGCCCGCTTCGATGCAGCCGATGCCGCTGAAGCCGGTGAACAGCACGTCCTCCGGGCGGTAGTCCAGGACAGGGGTGTCGCGGATATAGTCGAGGACTGTGGTGATGCGCCGGCCGCCCATGAGCAGTCTGGTGGAATCATGCTTCGGGTCGCAGCCGATCTGCAGGACGCGCTTGCCCTGCAGCGCCAGGGCGGCGGACAGGTTGGCGCTCAGCGTGGACTTGCCGATACCGCCTTTTCCGTAGACAGCGATCTCTCTCATTTTGATGCCCGCAGCTTGTCAATGGCCGCTTTCATCCGTATCAGAGCTTCCCGGAGGTCTGCTTCAGCCGTGGCGTAGGACATGCGGATGCAGCCGGCGCCGCCCAGGCCGTACGCGTCGCCGGGCACGACGGCTACCTTGGCTTCGTCCAGCAGATAGTCGGCGATCTCAAAGCTGTTCATGTCCGGCGCGTCTACCTTTGCCCAGGCGTAGAAGGCTCCCTGAGGCATGTGGCAAGTGACGCCGTCGATGGCGTTGAGTCCGTCGACAAAGAAATCCCGGCGGTGCCTATAGCTTTTGATCATGGCCGCCACATCGTCTTCGCAGTCCATGGAAACCAGCGCCGCCTCCATGGCGAACTGGCTGACGCAGCTGATGGTATGCTGATGGAGGATCATGGTTTTGTTTATGATCTCGTGGGGCGCGCAGATGTAGCCCAGCCGCCATCCTGTCATGGCCGAAGACTTGGAAAAGCCGTTGATGGTGATGACTCTGTCTTTGATCCGGCCGATGGCCGCCAGGCTGGCCGTACCGCTGTCAGCGTAGGTGATCTTCTCGTAGATCTCGTCGGCGATGAGCATCAGATCGTGATCTAGGGCGAAGTCCGCCACGATTTCGGCTTCCTCCTTTGACAGGACGCACCCGGTCGGATTGTTCGGGTAGTTGAGGATCAGGACGCGGGTGTTTTCGGACACATACTGGTCCAGGATTTCACGGCTGATGCGGTAGTTGTCCTCAAAGGAAAGCTCCACGCCTACCGGCACGCCGCCGCAGGCTGTGACCATAGGTCCGTAGGAGACCCAGGACGGCTGCAGGATCATGACTTCCTCCCGCTTTCCCGGCGTGAGCAGGGTGAAGAGGGATTCATAGATGGCGTATTTGCCGCCTGGAGCCATGAGAATGTTTTCCGCATCGCAGTCGATGCCGTTTTCTTCTCTCAGCTTTCGGGCGATCCGCTCCCGCAGCGGCAAGATGCCCTTTGTCGCTGTGTAATGGGTGTGGCCGTCGGCGATGCCGGCGATGCCGGTCATGGCGGCTTTTGCCGGTGTATCAAAGTCAGGCTCCCCGGCAGCCAGGGAGATGATATCGATGCCTTCTTCTTTCATGCGGCGGGCCTTGTCGCTGATGGCTACCGACGCCGAAGGGGGGATTGAAAGTAATGTTTCATTAAATCTGTATTCCATAGATTGACCTCCACATTTGTTCTAATTTCCAGTTTAAGGCTATTTGAAGCAGAAGTCAAATAGAATTCTCGCTCTGTGTCGTGTACATTTTGATGGAAAAGCGGTATGCTTTTTTCAGAAATACAAAAAAAGTGAGGGCAAGAAATGGACCAGAAAAAAATCGGACAGTTTTTAAAGGCGCTCCGCGTGGAACGGGGAATGACACAGGAACAGCCGGCAGAGGTCGTCGGGGTATCCCACCGCAGCATTTCGCGGTAGGACAGGGCCTGAGCCTTCTGCGGCAGATTTCCTTTCATCTTTCCCGTGTTTTCATGCAATTTACCATGGAATGCGCCGGTGTTTTGTGATAAAATGATTCATATGTACTGAACTTTTTCAGCATATGAAGAAAAAATATATCGTAAAACACGAACAATTCATAGGTAAGGAGAAGATAATGGGCGGTTTTTTTGGCGTAGTAGCGCAGCAGGACTGTGTATTTGATTTGTTTTTCGGAATTGACTATCATTCTCATCTGGGAACCCGCCGCGGCGGTATGGCCGTATACGGCAACGGGAAGTTCAACAGGGCGATTCACAATGTTGAGAATGCGCCTTTCAGGACCAAGTTCGATAAGGATGTGAACCAGATGCACGGGACGATGGGCATCGGCTGCATTTCTGATTATGAGCCGCAGCCTTTGATCATCCGTTCCCATCACGGCACTTATGCTCTGACCACCGTGGGAAAGATCAACAACAGCGACGCGCTGGTGCAGGGACTCTTTGATACAGGCCATGCGCATTTCCTGGAGATGAGCGGCGGCGAGGTCAACGCTACCGAGCTGGTTGCCGCTTTGATCAACCAGAAAGAAAATCTTATTGAGGGCATTCACCATGCGCTGGATTCTGTGGACGGTTCTCTGTCGGTCCTGGTGATGAACAAGGCGGGCATCTATGCGGCCAGGGATAAATACGGCAGGACGCCTATCGTGGTGGGCAAAAAGGAGGACGCCTTCTGCGTGTCCTTTGAGAACTTCGCATATAAAAATCTGGGCTATAAGGATTACAAGGAGCTTGGTCCGGGGGAGATCGTCGTCATCAACGATAAGGACTGTGTGACACTGCTGAACCCTAACGAGGAGATGAAGATCTGCACCTTCCTCTGGGTTTACTACGGCTACCCTGCCAGCGCCTACGAGGGCCTGTCCGTGGAGAAGATGCGGAACATCTGCGGGGCAAAGATGGCCCAAAGAGATGATGTGGAGGCGGATATCGTGGCGGGCGTACCGGATTCCGGCATCGCCCATGCGGTGGGATACGCCAACGAGTCGGGGATCCCGTTCTCAAGACCGTTCATCAAATATACGCCGACCTGGCCGCGGTCCTTTATGCCGACGATCCAGAGCAAAAGAGATCTGATCGCAAAGATGAAACTGCTGGCCGTCAACGATTTGATCGAGGATAAGACCATGATTCTCATCGACGATTCCATCGTCCGGGGAACGCAACTGCGGGAAACGGTAGAGTTCCTGTATCAGTGCGGAGCAAAGGCGGTCCACGTCCGGCCGGCATGTCCGCCGCTGTTGTACGGCTGTAAATACCTGAACTTTTCACGCTCCACGTCGGAGATGGACCTGATCACCCGCCGCGTCATCGCCCGGCTGGAAAACGGCATCGTTACCGATCCGGAACTGCTGCAGGAATACGCGGATCCGGAAAGTGAAAAGTACGAGAAGATGGTAGAGGAAATCTGCAAGGAGATGGGCTTTACCACTTTGCGGTTCAACCGCCTGGACGACATGCTGGACGCTACCGGGCTGCCGCACGACAGGCTCTGCACCTATTGCTGGGACGGCAGAGAATAGGGGCGGCTTGCGGCGGTTGAGCGGCAGTTAGCGGTTTTTGGCCTGCCCTTGGGGCGTTCATGAGAAATGCAGTTTGGCAAAATAGAGGGATTCTGCGAAAATGCCAAACGAAATGCCAAACTTTTGGCCCGCAGTTTGGCAAAATGGAGGGATCCTGCGAAATTGCCAAACGAAATGGTATACGGAAAACGATAGAAAGTCAGGTGATTAAAAGATGAGAAAGAACCATCGGAGATTCCTTTTGATGCTCTGTTTGACACTGCTCTTTTCCTTGTGCGGTGCGCAGACTGTATTTGCTGCAGAAACTGGCGTGAGCAGCGGTGCGCAGACTGTATTTGCTGCCGAGACTGACGGAAGCAGCGCGGCGGCGGAGGCCGTGCTTTCAGCGCCGTCCAGCGTCAAAGCCTTGTCATCTGGAAAAACTGTCATCAAGGTTTCCTGGAAAAAGGTAGCCGGAGTTGAAAAGTATCAGGTTTATCGCTATTACAGCAAGACCAAAAGCTGGAAGCTGGTAAAGACGACTACAGCAACGTCTGTTAAATTTACGGGTCTTGCAAAGAGCACTACGTATAAATACAAAGTCCGCGCGGTAGCCGGAGGGCAAAAGTCAGCTTTCAGCGCCGTCGTTTCGTCGAAGACCGGAGTGGTCACGAAGATTTCGCTGAACACATCCAGCGAGACTCTATACCGCGACCAGTCTTGCCAGCTGAAGGCGACGGTAACGGCTAAAGCGCCGTCCAAGACCGTAAAATGGAGCAGTTCTGACACACAAGTTGCGACCGTCAGCAGCTCTGGAAAGGTTACCGTAAAAGATGCGGGAACAGTGACGATTACAGCGAAAGCCCACAACGGTGCGTCTGCGTCATGCAAAATTACCATCGACAGCAGGACCTTTGCCGAGTGCTATCAGCAGGAGATGCTGAGCCTGGTCAACGAATTTCGTGCGGAAAATGGTGTCAGGGCGCTGACCTATGCCGACTATATACAGCCGGCAGCCGACCTCCGCGCCCTTGAAGCGTGGCAGAGACCGGATCTGGCACACAACCGGTACACGAAGGCGGGAACTCTGGGCAGCTGCTTTACGGTCTTCAGCGATCTGAACCTGAGCTTTAGCTATCGCGGCGCCGGAGAAAACCTGGCGTGGCGCACCAATTATATCAAAGATCCAAAGACTGCGGCTAAGACGTATTTCACCCAGTGGAAGAACTCACCGGGTCATCGAGCCAATATGCTTAACGGGAGCTTCACTTCCATGGCGACCGCCTACGTTTATGATTCAAACACATCGTATTACGCAGGTACTTCCGTGCAGTTGTTTTTAATGTAAAGCAGCTACGCTGATCCACAGGGATAATTGATATGGAGCGAAACGGTTGTTTGGAAGCAGCAGAAGCAGCAGATGAAGAAAGGGGAACGTGAATATGATAAAAGTATTATTCATCTGCCACGGCAATATCTGCCGCTCGCCGATGGCTGAGTTTATGATGAAGGACATGGTCCGCAGAGCGGGCCGTGAGGCAGACTTTTATATCGCTTCGGCGGCCACCAGCCGAGAGGAGATCGGCAACGACGTTCACCGGGGAACCAAGGCCAGGCTGCGGGAAGCAGGCATTCCCTTTGAGCACAGAGGCGCGCGCCAGGTGACCAGGCAGGATTACGAGGATTTCGATTACCTAATTCTCATGGACAGGGAAAACCTGCGGGGTTTGAACCGGATCATCAGCGGCGATGACGCAGGCAAAGTGCACAAGCTGCTGGACTTCGCGGGGAAAGACCGCGATATCGCGGACCCGTGGTACACCGGCAATTTTGATGAAACCTTTGATGACATCAAAGAGGGACTGACGGCTTTCCTGCAGCGGTTGGGCATCGGGCACGCCGAAGATGCTGAAGATGCCGAAGAAACCAAAGAGACCGAAGCGTTCAAATAGCGCAAAGAAGCAAGGCAGGCGGAAAGAGGCGGAATCTACGACTTTTCTCCGATTGACGGCAGCATGGCCTGCGCATATAATGAAAGCCTGATCAAGAGAAAGGGGTTTTCTGTCTATGCAGTCAAAGGAGATACGTCATCGGCCACAAGAACCCGGATACGGATTCCATTTGTTCGGCGATCTGTTACGCGGCGCTGAAGGAGCGGACCGGCGGCAGCTACACGCCCGCGCGGGCAGGGCAGATCAACGACGAGACCAAGTTTGTCCTGGAGTACTTCGCCGTGCCTGTGCCGCGGCTGATGGAAACCGTGGAGACGCAGGTGAGGGATATCCGGATACGCCGGACAAAGGGCGTCAGGCGGGGGCTGTCCATCAAAAGGGCGTGGAACCTGATGCAGGAGAATGACATTTACACGGTGCCTGTGGTCTCGTCAAAAGGTGTCCTGGAGGGGCTGATCACCGTAGGCGACATCGCCAAGTCCCATATGAGCGTGTACGACAGCCATATCCTGTCCCAGGCCAATACTCAGTACGCCAACATCGTGGAGACCTTGCAGGGAACCCCCGTCGTGGGAGACTCCACGGCGCATTTTTCTCAGGGCAAGGTCCTGGTGGCGGCGGCAAATCCCGACGTATTAGAAAACTTTATCGAGAAAGGCGACCTGGTGATCCTGGGAAACCGCTATGAATCCCAGCTGTGCGCCATCGAGATGGAGGCCGGCTGTATCGTGGTCTGCGAAGGAGCGGAGGTTTCCTTTACCATTCGCAAGCTGGCGAAGGACCGGGGCTGTGTCGTCATCACCACGCCCTACGACGCATTCACGACGGCGCGGCTGATCCATCAAAGTATTCCGGTAGGCCATTTCATGCGGACGGAGAAACTGATTACCTTTGAAGAGGGAGACGGGATCAGCGAGGTGAGAGAAGTCATGACCAGCAAGCGTCACCGGGACTTTCCCGTGGTGAGCGAGGACGGCCGTTACCAGGGCATGATCTCCCGGCGGAACCTGCTGGAGGCAAAAGGAAAGTCTGTGATCCTGGTGGATCACAACGAGAGAAATCAGACCGTGGCGGGCATCGAGCAGGCCGAGATCAAAGAGATCATCGACCATCACCGCATCGGTTCCGTAGAGACCATGTCGCCGGTGGTCTTCCGCAACCAGCCTCTGGGCTGCACGGCCACCATCGTATACCAGATGTACCGGGAGCAGAAAGCGCCGATGGACAGGGCCACGGCCGGCCTGCTGTGCAGTGCCATCATCTCGGATACGCTGCTGTTCCGCTCCCCGACCTGCACAGAGACGGACCGGCAGGCCGCGGAGGAATTGGCGGACATCGCGGAACTGGACATGGAAAGTTTTGCTGAGAAGATGTTTGCAGCGGGTAGCAATCTGAAGGGAAAGACTGCGGAAGAAATCTTTTTCCGGGACTTCAAAACCTTTGCCACGGATCAGCTTTCTTTCGGCGTGGGGCAGCTGACATCGCCTAACCGCGGCGAGCTGGAATCGCTGCAGCAGGAGCTGCTGCCCTTCATGGAGGAAGTGCGCAGACGGCAGCATATGGATATGATGTTTTTCATGCTGACCAATTTTCTGACCCAGGCCACCGGCCTGCTCTGCGTGGGTACCGGCGCAAGAGAACTGGTCGAGGAGGCCTTTCAGGGGGAATGGGACGAGGACTATGAAAACGGCGCTATGATCAGGCTGCCTGGCATGGTGTCCCGAAAAAAGCAGCTGATACCGAAGATCATCGCCGCCGCCGGAGTGCTGTAGAGCTGAGGCAGAGGCAGGCCGCGCATCTACGCAAAGAGCCAGGCTGGATGTGATCCAGTCCCGGCTCTTTAAATATATAGTATGGATTAGAATGTGCCTGTTTAAAATGTGCCTGTTTAAAATATGCCTGTTTAGAATGCGCATTTGCTGGTGTTCTTCCAGATGCCGTTTTTCTCGGCGGCCTTGATCAGATCCTCACGGAAATCCGGATGGGCGATGTTGATCAAAAGCTCCGCGCGCTCCCAGGTGGATTTGCCCTTCAGGTTGGCCGCGCCGTATTCTGTCACGATGTAGTTGGTCGCGGTTCTCGGCGTTGTAACGATGGAGCCCGGCGTCAGGGTTGGCGCGATCAGGGACTCCTTGGTGCCGTCCTTCAAGGTTCTGGTAGATGGCGTGCAAATAAAGCTCTTGCCGCCATTTGACAGGAACGCGCCCATGACGAAGTCCAGCTGGCCGCCGGTTCCGCTGATCTGCTGATGACCTGCGGATTCAGAACAGACCTGCCCATACAGGTCTACCTGTATACAGCTGTTGACGGATACGAACTGGTCTATGGTCGCGATTACGTTGACGTTGTTGACGTAGTCTACCGGCGCGCTGCAGCACATTGGGTTGTTGTCGATGAAATCGTACAACCGCTTGGTGCCGCCCGCAAAGGTATAGAGGGCTTTGCCGCTATCGATGGGTTTGTTTCCCGTCAGCTTGCCTGCCTCAAACAGGTCTACATAGGCGTCTACGAACATCTCCGTATGAGCATTGATATTTTTGACGTCGGATTCTGCCAGCATCTGGCCGATGCAGTTCGGCAGGCCGCCGATCCCCAGCTGCAGTGTGCTGTTGCTTCCGATGTGTTCTACCACATGCGTTGCGATCTGCTTGTCGATTTCCGAGGCAGGCTTGGTCGGCACTTCTGCCAGCGGAGTATTGGACCCCTCTACCACATAGTCTACGTCGTAGAGATTCAGCTGGGTCTGATAACCCTGAGCGATCGGCATGTTTTCGTTGACCTCTACCACCACCTTGCCGGCGCCTTCAATGACGCCCCAGATGTCGGATACCTGAGGCCCCAGGTTGAAGTTGCCGTGGCTGTCCATCGGTGCCACTTGAAGGAAAGCGATATCCACATGATTTTGGTTGTTGTGCCAGTATTGAGGCAGTTCGTTAAACAGCATCGGTATGTACCAGCAGCGTCCTTCCTTGTTCATTTGCCGGTCAAAACTGCTGAAATGGGCAGAGGCGAATCTCACCTGCTCGTTGGATGTGGTAGCCTGATAGACTTTGAAGGGTTCCTTTCTGATGGCAACGGTGCTGAGAATTTCTACATCCTCCAGCTGGTCCGCACGTTTTGCCAAAGCCTCGTCGATGTCTACGACGGTGCCGCAGCCCAGACCGAAGTGGATGCGGCTGCCCGGTCCTACCAGGGCGGCAGCCTCGTCCGCTGTGATTAGTTTCTTTCTGTACTGCTCCGCCAGATTTTTTACTTCGTACATAATCTCCTCCTGTTATATATCACAAAGCAATGTTTCTTGAGAAAACAACTAACTAATCTTTTTATGTTTTCCCTACACTCAGTTTGTTCACTTTTTAACAATCACTCCCTACATTTTACTACATTAGCAGGGAGTATTCAACCTTAAACTCGGAAATTGTTAAAAAAGTACAAAGGACAGCGAAAGCATCAACGAAAGACGGGTTTGAAAAAGACGAAAGGTTATGGTTGAAATTCGCCGCGAACCGTGGTATGATAAGTAATGGCGGTATACCAGCCGGACTGGATCGGGCCAGATACCGTGATCGATGATTTACAATTCTATATGTCTCCGTAGTTAAATGGATATAACAGTGCTCTCCTAAAGCATAGTTGTGGGTTCGATTCCCGCCGGGGATACCAAAAACCCTGTGATTGCAACGGTCACAGGGTTTTCCTTTGGATGAAATTCAGTTGTGATTTTGATTTTTGGCACATTTTTGCCGCATTTTCGCGGAGCCGCAGGAGTTCTATGCGGCCCATCTCTACATATTATATTGATATGTGGAGTTTTGGAGGGATGAGATGAAGAATATTGTGGTGAGCGGATATGCGTATCCGAGTATTGAACCGTGGGTGCTGGACGCGTGGCTGCCGGACCTGACGTTTTTGTGTAATTTCAGTTATGGTATTACGGCGGAAGGTGGGCTGATTGACCTGGAGGATCAAAAACTGACCGACGCGGCTAATGCCGGCGGAGTGCGGGCTTTGATGGTGCTGACACCGCTGGACAGCGAGGGACGGTTTAACGACGTGGTAGCCGGACAGCTTCTGGAAAACCCACAGGCCAGAACCGCTTTGATCGGCAATATTGGGGAGACTCTGCGGCGAAAAGGCCTGTCGGGGGTGGATTTTGACTTCGAGTACATCCCGGCCGCCTTTGCCCAGAATTATGTGGAGCTGGTGCGTGAGGCGAGGGAGACCCTGGGGCCGGAGGGGTATTTTGTCACGGTGGCTCTGGCGCCGAAGACTTCCGCCAGCCAGGCGGGAACGCTGTACGAAGGCCACGACTATGCGGGCATGGGCCGGGCGGCGGACTATGTACTGGTGATGACCTATGAATGGGGGTATACATACGGTCCGCCTATGGCAGTGTCGCCCATCAATCAGGTGCGGCGGGTGCTGGACTACGCGGTGACGGAGATACCGCGCGAAAAGCTTTTGATGGGCATGCCAAATTACGGTTACGATTGGACGCTGCCCTTTGTCCAGGGAGAGTCCCGCGCACAGAAGCTGTCCAGCGAGGAAGCCTATTGGCGGTCGGAATACTATGGCGTGCCGACTGCCTATGACCAGCTATCCCAGGCACCGTACTATTCCTATGTTGACCAGGCGGGGCGGGGCCACGTGGTCTGGCACGAAGATGTACGGAGCATACGGGCAAAACTGGCACTGGTGGAGGAATACGATCTGGCGGGCGTCGGATACTGGAATATCATGGACTACTTCCCGGCAAATTCTGAGATCCTAAATGAAATGTATACGGTGAAAAAGCTGTAATTGCCGTATGTTGCCGTACGCGGGCAGTTTAGAACCGGGGACAACGCGGGATAATACGGGATAAGGATCATACGGAACAACGCGGGAAAACGCGGGAAAACGCAAGAAAACGCAGGAAACGGTTCCCGGCGAGTATATGGAGACAGAGTTGGCTTTAGGGCCGGCTCTATTCATATAGAAAGCGTATTTTCTCGTAGATCCTGGCGAAGTCGATCCTGCAGCCGCCGTCAAAGATGCCGACGGGAACCTGATCGTTGAAGGTATAGAGGGTGGTCGTATCCTCCTGCAGGTCATAGACCATGATCTTCAGCTTGTCCGGATCGACGAGCCAGTATTCTCTGACGCCCGCGGCGGCGTACTTGTGAAGCTTCAGATAGAGGTCCTTTTTCCGGGTGGATGGGGACAGGATCTCAACGACAAAGTCCGGGGCTCCGGCGGCACGGGTCCTGGTGATTTTCCCGCGATCGCAGATAACGAAAACATCGGGCTGAACCATAGTTCTGTTGTCACAGTCCAGCTGCACGTCTGCCGGAGCGATAAACGGCATGCAGGAACCGTGGTTGGTGTCGATATAATCTGAGAGCTGTCTGCCGATTTCCAGCTGAATGATCTGGTGCGGATAGGTCGGCGCGGACATATCGTAGAGAACGCCGTCTATGAGCTCCGCCCGCTGATCGTCGGGAAGGGCGTAATAGTCCTCAAGGGTGTATTCTCCCTGCTTTTTTACATGGTATGGCGCGGCGGACTCATGAAAAGCGCTGTCCGCTTCTTCGAAGGCAGGGTACGTGCAGCGATCCGTGGGACGATCATCCGCGCTGCGGTCATCCGCGCTGCAGCCCGTTGTGGGCGCAGGACGAAAGACCTTTTCTAACGCCTGCAGTGTCGCGTAACGCGGAGCGCGAGTGATGCCGGCGAAGACCTTCTGGACGGTTCCCAGGGGAACCCCGGATAATTGGGCCACTTTCTCGTTGGTGTAGCCAAGCTCTCTTTTTTTCTTTTTCATTTCCTCAATCGTCATGTGTGGAGACCTCCCAAGTGAATTGTTTCCATTATTATATCATAATCGATTCAAAAAACAATATAAATTTCCAAATAAACCGCAAAATTTCCATTAAGATGGCGAAGATGACGACAACAAAAAACAGCGATTTTGTTATAATTAGCTTGAATAAAAACAGCGATTTTGGACATGGTAAGAAAATCGAAAGGAAACAGCATGTTTAGAAGAAAGATTTATGATAAGTTGCTCGCATGGAAAGAAGAATCAGGAGGGACGAGGGCTTTACTTCTTGAGGGTGCCAGACGTGTTGGGAAGTCAACGATTGTAGAGGAATTCGCAAAAAATGAATATGAAAGCTATATTTTGATCGATTTCGCAGAAGCGTCTAAGGAAATAAAGGAACTGTTTGACGATGTTTCAGACCTGAATTATATTTTTTGCAGCTGCAGCTTCAGTATGGAACGGATCTTCATGAGCGAAACTCTTTGATCATCTTTGATGAGGTTCAGCTTTGTCCTAAAGCCAGGCAGGCAATAAAAGCTTTGGTGAAGGATCATCGCTATGATTATATTGAAACGGGTTCTCTCATCTCTATAAAAAAATGTAAAGGATATTCTGATTCCAAGTGAAGAGAGAAAGCTCAGCATCTACCCCATGGCTTTTGAGGAATTTTTATGGGCGGTGGGGGATCAGACGATGATTCCGCTGTTACGCAGATTATTTGAATTAAGGCAGCCTGTAGGCGATGCGGCTCACCGCAGAATCATGCGGCAGTTTCGTCTGTACATGTTAGTTGGCGGGATGCCGCAGTCTGTAGCGGCATATATTGATACCAATAATTTTAGAAAAGTAGACGAAGTGAAGCGGGACATTCTGAACCTGTACGAAGACGATTTTCGGAAAATAGATTCTACAGGAAGGGTATCACTTCTCTTTGACGCGATACCAGCGCAGTTGAATAAAAACGCGTCCAGATATCAGGTTTCCAGGGTTTTACATGGGGCCAGAGCGGAGAGGGTGCTGGATAGGATCTCGGAGATGAGGGATTCCAGAACGGTGCTGGTTTCCTATCATGCCAATAATCCTAACGCTGGACTGGCGAGCAACAGGGATCTGGGAAAGTTTAAGCTTTTTCTCGCCGATACAGGTCTGTTTACAACATTGATGTTTAAAGACCGGGATTTTACGGAGAATGTGATCTACGAAAAGCTGTTGAATGATAAACTGTCGGCGAATCCGGGTTATCTGTATGAAAACGCTGCAGCGCAGACGCTGGCCGCCAATGGGAATGACCTGTATTACTATACGTTTCCCAATGAAACGGCCCGCCGAAATTATGAGGTCGATTTTCTCCTGACGAGGAAAAATAAAATCTGTCCCATAGAGGTCAAATCTTCAGGCTACAGGAGCCATGGATCACTGGATGCGTTTTGTCAAAAGTACTCGAGCAGAATATCAGATAAATATCTGGTATATACAAAAGACCTGAGAAGGGATCAGGATGTGATCTGTCTGCCGGTCTACATGGTCATGTTCTTGCAGGAACGTGGATTTTTGATAGTTTCGGTGTGAATTGTTTGGCAGTCTAAAAATAAAGCATTATTCTGTTATTATAAAACTTCAACGAATATTTATATTATAGATATGATTCTGAGCACAATATAGAGGAAGGAATAGAATTTCTCGATCGATTACAAAATGAAGTTATAATGTCATAAAAAATAAAGCGGGACGGCGGGTCCACGGGCCAGTGCCGTCCTGTTCACTTTACTGAAATCTTTTAACGGAACTTTATCCGCTGACAGGAAAGGGATTAGCCTTCGATTTCGTTGATCAGGTTGACCATCTCGATGGCGCCCAGAGCGCAGTCGTAGCCTTTGTTACCGGCCTTTGTTCCGGCTCTTTCGATGGCCTGCTCGATGTTGTCTGTGGTCAGGACCCCGAACATGACGGGAATGTCAGCGGCCAGAGAAACGGTGGCGATGCCTTTTGATACTTCGGCGCAGACGTAGTCGTAGTGGGAGGTAGTTCCGCGGATGACAGCGCCCAGGCAGATGACAGCGTCATACTTTCCGCTCTTTGCCATCTTCTGCGCGACCAGAGGGATCTCAAAAGCGCCCGGACACCATGCCACCTCGATGTTTTCTTCCTTCACGTCGTGGCGGGTCAGGCCGTCTATCGCGCCGCCCAGCAGCTTGGATACGATGAACTCGTTGAATCTGGCGCAGACGATACCAACTTTGATCTCTTTTGATACTAACTTTCCTTCATACACTTTCATTTTTTGTTCTCCTTTGCTTAGCTGTTTATCATTTAACCTTTTATATACATTATTTTCAAAATTATGATTTGACTCTAAGAATTACAATTTGGTTCTATTTATAATCTAAGATATGGCCCATCTTTTCCTGTTTGGTCTTCAGGTAGAAGAGGTCGTGAGTATTGGCCGGCATCTGGATCGGCACCCGCTCGATGATCTCCATGCCGAACTCCGACAGCTCGTAGACCTTTTGCGGGTTGTTGGTCAGAAGGCGCAGGGTCTTTGCGCCCAGGTCGCCCAGGATCTGCGCGCCGATGTAGTACTCTCTCAGGTCGCCGTCAAAGCCCAGGGCGATGTTGGCTTCCAGGGTGTCCATGCCCTGGTCCTGACGTTCATAGGCCTTCAGCTTGTTGATCAGGCCGATGCCCCGTCCTTCCTGACGCATATAGAGCAGCACGCCCCGTCCTTCCTTTTCGATCTGCGTCATGGCGGACTGTAGCTGCTGGCCGCAGTCGCACTTTGATGAACCAAAGGCGTCGCCGGTCAGGCACTCGGAGTGGACGCGGCAGAGCAGGTTCTCACCGTCGCCGATGTCGCCTTTGACCAGAGCTACGTGATGCTCGCCGTTGAGACGGTTGACATAGCCGTAAGCGACGAAGTCTCCGTATTTGGTCGGCAGCTTGGTTTTGGCCACGCATTCAACCAGCTTGTCGTGGCGCTTTCTGTATTCCTGGAGGGATTTGATGCTGATGAACTTGATGCCGTGCTTGGCGGCCAGCTCTTTCAGCTCCGGCGTGCGCATCATGGTGCCGTCCTCCCGCATGATCTCGCAGCAAAGGCCGCACTGCGGCAGGCCGGCCAGCCGCATCAGGTCCACCGTGGCTTCTGTATGGCCGTTGCGTTCCAGCACGCCGCCCGGTTTGGCCAGAAGCGGGAACATGTGGCCGGGGCGCCGGAAATCCTCAGGTCTGACGCCTTCTTCCACGCACTTTCTCGCGGTATACCCCCGCTCTTCAGCGGAGATGCCGGTGGTGGTGTCCACGTGGTCGATGGAGACCGTAAAGGCGGTGCAGTGGTTGTCTGTATTTTCTTCTACCATCTGAGGCAGGTGGAGACATTTGCAGATTTCATCGTTCATAGGCATGCAGATCAGGCCTTTGCCGTGAACCGCCATAAAGTTGACGTTTTCTGTGGTGGCGTGAAGGGCGCTGCATATGAAATCCCCCTCATTTTCTCTGTCCGGATCGTCAGTGCAGAGGATGAGCTTCCCCTGGCGAAGGTCTTCCAGGGCTTCTTCAATGGTGCTGAATTTGAATTCTTCTTTCATGACAATACTTCCTTTCTGTTAAGATCCGTCTTTAGAATCCGTTTTCTATCAAAAATTCTCTCGTCAGGGTGGATTGCTTCGTTTCGCTTGCCGGCTGGACGGGCCCTTCGGCGTCAAAGGTCAGCAGACGCTCTACGTATTTGCCGATGCAGTCGTTCTCCAGATTGACCGTGTCTCCCGGTTTTTTCTCCGCCAGAATGGTCTCTGACAGGGTGAGGGGAATGATGGACACGCTGAAGCTGTCTTGGGCCACCTTTGCCACGGTCAGGCTGATGCCATCGATGGCGATGGATCCCTTTTCTATGATGTAGCGGAGAAGGCCGCTGCCGCAGCCTATGGTATACCAGACCGCGTTTTCGTCTCTTTCCAGCCTTCGGATTGTGCCGGTGCCGTCGATGTGGCCGCTGACGATGTGGCCGCCGAATCTGCCGCCCGCCGCCATGGCCCGTTCCAGATTGACATGGCTGCCGGCCTTAAGGGCGCCCAGTGAGGACCGGTTCAGGGTCTCGTGCATCACGTCAGCGGTAAAGCCGCTGCCGGTCAGGGCAGTCGCCGTCAGGCAGACGCCGTTGACCGCGATGCTGTCTCCAATTTTTACATCTTCCAAAATCTTGCTGCAGCCGATCTCTATAGATGCGGAAACGATGCCTTTTCGAATAGACCTGACCGTTCCTATTTCTTCGATGATGCCTGTAAACATGGCTTCACCTCGCTTTCTATGAGTACATCTTCTCCCAAATGCCTGATTTGGAGATTTTCCAAAGTCACGGCCTGAGAAGGGAATTCCACACCGCTTCCGGCTACGGGTGTCTTAGCGTCAACGCCGCCGAAGAGCTTTGGGGCGATATAAGCTTGGACTCTGGTGACGATGCCGGCCTCTAAGGCGGACCAGTTCAGTTGGCTGCCGCCTTCGAGAAGGATGCTGTCGATGCTCTGCTCCGCCAGCTTCTTCATCAGCTCTCTCAGGTCCAGATGGCCTTCTGTATTTTTTTCAACTGTCACGATCTCACAGCCCGCATCCAGATAGGGCTGCTGTCTGTTTCTGTCCGGGCAACTGCAGGCGATGATGGTCCGGGCTTCCTCTGTGGTGGTGACGACCTTGGCGTCCAGTGGCGTCCTGAGATGCGTGTCGCAGATGATGCGGACGGGATTTTTCCCGCCGGGGTGTTCCATATGCTGACTGTCGCTCTGTTCCGGGCACTGTTCCGCGAGTTGGACGCCGCCGGGTGTGGCCGGCTGTCCGCCGTGGAGTTTCGCGATTTGTTCATCTTCCAATCGGCAGGTCAGCAAGGGGTCGTCTTTGATGATCGTCCCGACGCCGACCATGATGCCGGTGAGTCGGTGTCTGTCCCAGTGGACGTTGGCTCTGGCCGTTTCTCCTGTGATCCATTTGGAATTGCCTGCCCAGGTGGCGATCTTGCCGTCCATGGTCATGGCATATTTCAGGACCACGTAGGGGAGACCGGTGGTGATATAGTGGAAGAATACGGGATTAAGGGCGTCGCATTCCTTTCTCATGAAGTCTTCCGTCACCTGGATTCCGGCTTTTCGCAGGATCTGCGCGCCTTTGCCGCTGACCAGAGGATTAGGGTCTCTGGAACCGATGATGACTTTTGCCAGCTTGTTTTCTATGATGGCCTCTGTGCAGGGCGGGGTTTTGCCGTAGTGACAGCATGGCTCCAGGGTGACGTAGATGGCCGCACCTTCCGGATCGTTGCCTCGTCTGCGGCAGTCAGCCAGAGCGTTGCGCTCCGCGTGGAACCGGCCGTATCTCTCGTGATAGCCCGCGCCGATGATCTGACCGTCCTTTACGATGACCGCGCCTACCATAGGGTTGGGGCTGGTATAGCCTGCGCCTCTGGCCGCCAGTTCAATGGCCATTTCCATGTATTTTGAATCCGTCATGAATTGCTCCTTTTCTCTCTGAAATCGAGCCGGACACCGAAGCTTCCGGCCGGTAGGGCCGGGTGTGCCGTAGATTCCTGCCAATCCGGCTTCGTGCTTCGCACTCGCTTTCTTGGGGAATCCTCGCATTTGACCTACCTGCAATTCGGCCGTCGCTACGCTCGTCCTCATTGGGTTAGGTCATGCCGTAGATTCCTGCCAATCCAGCTTCGTGCTTCGCACTCGCTTTCTTGGGGAATCCTCGCATTTGACCTACCTGCA
>CAZGED010000008.1:0-3081 GCA_964525085.1 uncultured Senimuribacter sp. | reverse complement strand
TTGACCTACCTGCAATTCGGCCGTCGCTACGCTCGTCCTCATTGGGTTAGGTCATAAAAAACAGCCCTGAAACGATATGCTTCAGGGCTGGAAAAATTACAAGGATTTTCGCTTTGCCTGTTTATCCATTTGCCTTTCTGTCTTGGAACAAAAAAGCTCTGGAATAAAGAATTCCAGAGCAAACAGCAAACAAAACAAAAACTTGCATGTATCTTCTTCCATCCAGACTATACTGTCGGTTTTGGAATTTCACCAAATCAACGCACCTGCGCTCGCGGACTTTACCGCCGGTCGGGAATTACGCCCTGCCCTGAAGATCGTTTTATGAACTTTTCAACTACGCCTATTGTATACCCGCCAGTGTTGTTTGTCAAACACTTTTATCGTTTTTCTTCAGGAACGGAAGATGATCATGTCTTCTCCGATTTTAACGATGGATTCCCAGGGAAGCTGAAAGGTTTCGTGAAAGGAGCCGAAACGTCCTTTCCCCTGGAAATCCGGAACCAGAAGAGCTTTGATCTTGCCTGTGTGCTGGTCAAAGAGGATCTCCGCGTCCCAGAAAGCGCCGTGGCGGCTGCCCTTTGTCAGATCGACGATTTCCTTGTCTCCGATTTCGCTTAACAGCATAATTGACACATCCTTTGCAAATAATATTGTTACTTTTAATTTACGATGAAAGGACAGAAGTTATGAGTGAAGAGAAAGAAAAGAATGTAGAAAAGACAGAATCGCCGGACCTGATCAAGGAACTGGGGCTTCTGGCAAACGGTACGACGTTTCAGAGCGATTACCAGTATATCAATATCATCGGCTGTATTGAAGGGCATACGATTCTGCCCAGCGACAACAAGGCGACCAAGTACGAGCATCTGATACCACAGCTGGTGGCGGTCCAGGAGAATCCGGACATCAAAGGGCTTTTGCTGATTCTGAACACCGTGGGAGGAGATGTGGAGGCGGGCCTGGCGCTGGCGGAGCTGATCGCCTCTATATCAAAGCCTACGGTGACGCTGGTGATTGGCGGCGGCCACAGTATCGGCATTCCCCTGGCAGTATCGGCAGACTATTCCTTTGTCGCGCAGACGGCCACCATGACCATGCATCCTATCCGGACCAGCGGCACTCTGATCACGGCGGACGCCACCTTTGAATATATGAGAAAGACCCAGGAACGGGTTGTGGATTTTATCGTCGCCCATTCTCACGCGTCCAAACTCGATGTGGAGAACAAAATGAATCAGACCGGCAATATGTCCAACGACGTGGGTACCGTGCTGTTTGGGCCTGACGCCGTTGATATGGGATTGATTGATGAAATTGGAGGACTGAGCCAGGCTTTGGAAAAATTAAAAAAATTAGCAAATAGGTAAAAAAGTGAAAAATAATGGTTGACATAAATTAGCAAAAATGATATGCTGTTTCCACAGGGAAAGGAGGTAGAATATGGAAACGGTGAAAATCGGCATCTTCATGGAGGACCGGCTCTTTGCCAAAGCTCTGGCAGTGGGTTTGGCGCGGGAATGCAGGTCCATGGCCTTTCGGATCCTGGACAGGGAAGAAGATGGAAAGGATATGGATCTGGTTCTCGCTGAAGATCCGTGCGCAGGTCCCAATGTGGTGCGGCTGGTGCGGGACAGCAGTGAGACGCGCCTTGACGAGCCGCCGTACAGTCTCTACAGGTATCTGGAGAGCCAAAACATGGTCAAAGACCTGATCCGGATCTATTTTGAAATGACCGGCAGGGTGATTCTCCACAGAGGAAGCAGAAAGTGCCAGCTGATGTGTTTTGTCTCAGGCGGAGGAGGCTGGGGCGTTACGTCCACGGCGATCTCCGTCTGCCGCGCTCTGATGCGGCTCTACGGCTGCAGATGCCTGTATCTGAACCTCTGTCCCATCGACGACTCTAAGAAGTACCTGTCCGGTCAGGGAAATACCAATTTGCTGAAGCTGCTGTATTATTTGCAGCAGGACAGGACATTTCCTCTGGAGGGATTCATAACGGGCGACGAGGAGCTGGATTACGTGGATACGCGGGTTTTCAACCATTCCTGCGATGAGATGGACATGGAGATCATGGGACGGCTTCTGGAGAAGGCGGAGGCTTTGGGCAGGTATGACTTTGTCGCTGTCGACATGGGGAATCATCTGAGCCGCCGGAACCGGCAGATTCTGAGCCATGCGGATATTGTGGCGGAGCTTCTGCACGGCAGCCCCCTGGGAAACGGGAAATACTTTTCCTCTATTGCCCGGGAAATAGAGAGGCTGGCGGAGCACAGCCGGCTGATTCGGATCGAGACCTTTTTTGCCGGCTGGCAGGAGGAGCTGGACGATGACGTCCTTGCCATTTCAGAGGACAGAGAGCTCTTCAGGGCAGATGGGGAGCAGTGTCGCGCCCTGGAGCTTTCTAAGAATTACGGCTTGGAAATCAGCGCTGTGGCCAGGCGGATCATGGAGGAGCAGAGTCATGGAGAAACTTGAGCGGGGGCTTCTGCAGGAGCAGATCAGCAGGGCCAGGAGCGAGATATTGAAATATCCTGAAGGTATGGATGGGGAGACGGCGATGGAAATCATAGAAAACATCGTCATGGACAGCGGCGCTGACCTCGGCCTTGACGGATACAGTGAAGCCGTACGGCGGGTCTACGCTCATACGAGAAGCCGACTGGGCATGCTAGAACCTTACATAGAACGGGATTCCATCAACGAGATCATGATCAACGGGAAGGATCATATTTTTCTGGAGGACAGCGGTTCCATGAGGCAGCTCTGGGGACTGTTCGACACGGAAGAAGAGCTGGAAGAGATCATTCGGAATATCGCGGCCGGGGTTCATCGGGAAATCAACGAGATGCATCCGATTCTGGACGCCAGGCTGCCGGACGGCTCCCGGGTCAACGCGGTGTACGGGAACATAGCTGCCAGCGGTCCGGTGCTGACCATTCGTAAATTCTCCAAGGACAGGATCACCATCGAGCAGATGGTGGCAGGCGGGACGCTGACGGCGGAGTGCGCCGCTTATCTTCGGACATTAGTTCGCAGCGGCTATAATATTTTCGTCAGCGGCGGCACATCGTCGGGAAA
>CAZGED010000007.1:18874-22594 GCA_964525085.1 uncultured Senimuribacter sp. | reverse complement strand
TCCGCAATTCTCAGGGAGAGTTCGAGTTCCCTGACGACGTGCCGCTGAATCTGGCCTGGGCAGGGATTGGTCAGTACAACGATGAGCTGAACCCGTGCTCCATGCTGGTGTATATGGGGGCGATCGCCAGAGACGGCGTCAGCGTTGCGCCGCGGCTGATCCACTCAGACCTGAGCAGCGCAGTCGAGACTGACCGCATGATCGAAGCGTCCACGGCGCAAAAGCTCCGTGCTATGATGAAGAACAACGTGACGGTCAGCTACGGCGAGAGCAATTTCCCGGGACTGGATCTCTACGCCAAGTCCGGGACCGCCGAAGTCTACGGCCGCGAGCCAAACGCCTGGTTTGCCGGCTTTATCAATAACGACGATGCGCCTTACGCATTTATCGTCTGCGTCGAGAACGGCGGCTACGGCAGCTCTGTGGCCGGTCC
This sequence comes from uncultured Senimuribacter sp., assembly GCA_964525085.1. GTDB lineage: Bacteria > Bacillota > Clostridia > Peptostreptococcales > Anaerovoracaceae > Senimuribacter. The sequence continues at coordinate 22,161 of CAZGED010000007.1, read as the reverse complement.
CGTCGCCAATCAGGTGCTGCAGGCCCTGGTCAGCCGTTAAACCTGAATCCCGAAACCCGAACCGCAAGGAGGCCTCCATGAACGTCTGCGTACCTTTTATCTGTTTGGCCCTGGGCGCCGCCATCAATTGGCGGGGTCTGCCCCAGCCAGCCCTGAAAGCCTTTGACCGTCTGATGAATCTGGCCCTGGTGGCCCTGATGCTGGTCATCGGCCTGAACATCGGCATCAGCGACGCTGTCATGGAGAATCTGGGCAGGATTGGACTTCGATGCCTGCTGATCTCCTTGGCCGCCGTGTGGTGCAGCGTGGGCTTGGTCTGGTGCTGCGAAAAGACCGTCATGCCCCTGGAGCGGATCCGTCTCCAGCTGGCCTGCGAGCAGGGCGGATTTGACGGGACCCTTGCCGACACTTCCGGGGCGCGGGAGCTGTCCGCCGGGCAGTGCCATCAAAGGGTGTCCGACGGGGCTTTCTCTGACACGTCCGAAGGAGGCGGTCGGAAAGGCGGTGTTTCCCCGCTTGTAATCGTCATGCCCGCATGCATCCTCATAGGGATTCTGATCGGATTCTTCTGGCTGGAGAGCGGCAGCGCTTCCCGGCTGGATACGGCTCTGACCCTTTCCCTGATCTTTCTCTATACAGGAGTCGGCGTCAGCCTGGCGTCCAACAAACAGGTCTTCGGATACATCCGCAACTTGGGCCTGCGGGTGCTTTTCATGCCTGCGGCCATTTTTCTCGGCTGCCTGGCCGGCGGGTTTCTGGCCGGATGGCTGCTGGACGTTCCGGTCAGCTGGTCGGTGCTGTCCGCCGGCGGCATGGGCTATTACAGCCTGACCGGTGCCTTTCTGACGGAAAACTTCGGCATCGAAGCCGGAACCTATGGGTTTATCGTCAACATCCTGCGGGATGTGCTGACGGTGGCCTTTCTGCCTGTTCTCATACGCATCAGCAAGGGCAGCCCCATCGCCTCCGGCGCGGCGGGCTGCATGGATACCATGCTGGTGCCTGTCAGCCGGGTCGTCGGCCCCGAGCTTTCCATGGTGGCTCTGATCAGCGGCACCATTTTAACCTTTGTCGTACCCCTGTGGCTGCCGTTGGGAGCCGGATTGCTGGGGTAATTGCCGGGATAGGAGAGAGGATTGTTTCAGTGACTGGGCATCAGCCGATAGTTAAAGAAATGCGTCATAATATTTCAAAAGCGTTTCATCGGTGGTCTGATAGTAGTTTTCACCGAGGAAATAGTCTCTCAGCTCTTCTATGCAGAAGTCAAATTCTCCTTTTCTGTGGACATTCTTGGGATCTTGTTTCATCAATTCTAAAAAGCTTATTGCTTTATTACAGAAACTTTCTTTTCTTTGCTCATTTCCGCGATTTTTCCACTGGATTGCTCGATTCACTTCACTGCCTACGTTTGCCAGTTGAAGTCTGAGCGGCATATTAAACCAGGTTAGAGATCTATCCATTTCTTGACTACCTCCTCGATTTTTTCTCGTGCAGCAGGATCTGCGACATAGCGGCCCACTCTGGGATATCCGGCTGCTCTGTTGCGCGGTGGGTTGATGACTGAATCGAATTCTACCTCGCCGGTATCATAATAGATATTGATTCCGTACAGCGATTCTTGATTTGAACCGTGATCTAAAAGCATCTGCTCCAGGTCCGAGTGCAGTTCTGCATTTAGTGCAATTGTTTCCTGATCAATATCTACGACTGCTTTAATCATATTTATGTCAGAGAAAAAAGTCTCTTTTTCAATACTTTCCAGATCGCTTTTATTCATTTTTCCTGTTAGTATAAGCATTGTATCATCCTCCAGCAAAACGCAGTTTTTATCGAATATCAGTATATCATTTTAATGAGTAGAGTTCAACGATATTTTCCATTCGGACAGGGCCTGCACATGAAACCTTCGGACCACTTTTTTCGTGAACTTTCGCGGTCATTGGTGACTTGCGCCACTTTTGTTATTCTTTGTGTACCATACGGCACGACACTTGTGCTGCACGCCACTTTTGCCTGATTTCTAAGCTTCGTGTGGCGTGCAGAGGAGAAGCAGGATTACAGTATTCTGTAAGAGAGATACATTATAAGGGGATTATAATATTTTTTGGAATAATTTAAACTGTAATTCTTGTCATACATTCCGTATCACGCCGCATCAAAGCTTCTTTGAATCAAAAGTGGCGCGTTGGACAGAGCGGGCGCCACTGCGACCTTGAAAACCAACAAAAAGTGGCGTTTGGATATTTACCTTTTCAACTACGTGAGTTGGAACCTTGTTTTTCATGTGCGTGTCCTGCTATCTGGAGCAGGCCCCTGGCGCTCGGAGAGGTAAAGCCCGCTTCCTACTCCGGAATTTTGCCATCGTCAAAAAATTGGTGGATGTGGGATTTTTTGTCCCCCTTTTTTGATGCGGGATTGTTATATATAGTGAGGAGGGAAATTCCCTGTCGTTTTCCGAAATTCTATGATACAATGGTAATAGGACACATTTAAACTTATATTTTATTTGGAGAATAATGTATGAGCGAAGATGCGAGAAACGCCGTCATAGAAATGATTCAGAAGAAATATGGAACCCTGATGCGGAAAATCGCCCGTGAGATATTGGATGACTGGCATTTTACAGAGGATGTGACCCAGGAGGTGCTGTGGAAGCTGATATCCCAGCATCGGGATCGCGCGGAACTGCCGCCGGACCAGTTGAAGAGCTACCTCTGCACCGCGGTGAAGAATACTGCCGTCAACATGGCGAAGCAGACAGGGCGGCTGAAGGAAAGAGAGGAGCGCTGGCTCAATCAGCGTCCGCTGACCATGGACGCTGTGGACATGGAGGCTTTTCGAGATCAATACGGTTTCGGGCCGGATGTTGAGGAGATCCTGCGCGGGCTGGATAATGTGGACAGAGATATTCTGGGACTGATGTACGGTCAGGGCTTCAGCCGGAAAGAAACCGCGGAGATTGTCGGCCTCAGCGACGAGGCGGTAAAGAAGCGGTTGCAGCGAGCCAGAGCGAAAATAAAGGATGCCATTGAGAAGGAAGGAGGACGTCGAAATGGATGAACGAGAAGCGTTTGCGGAAGCGGGAAAGATTCTGGAAGCTTACGGCAAGGCCCTGTATGAGAGCCGGACCGCCTATGTTAATTCCATGATAGATGAATCCGCGCCAGATCCGGATTTTTATGCCGATTATGCTGAGCCATCTCCAACGTATGTCGGCCGCAGGCGAATGTTAAAGCGAGCCTTGATCCTGATCGCCGTGCTGGTGCTGATCCTCAGCATGATGGCCG
>CAZGED010000007.1:0-18864 GCA_964525085.1 uncultured Senimuribacter sp. | reverse complement strand
GTGGGTGCCGTCAGATTAAAGCTGTTCCACTATAGCTTTCAGGAATATCCCGGCCATACCAAGCTGATTCCTTCGGAGATAGAAGAACCGGCCCAGCGTGCCATGCCGGATTTCGTTCTGGAATATGTGCCGGAGGGCTACAAGATGGTCAATTACGAAAAGGATGACAGCTCTCTGTGGATTGATTATGACAACGGGAAAGAGCAGTATATCAATTTCGAGGTTTATTACGCGGCTGATGCCAGTCCTTCTGTAGATAATGATACCTTTGTGCGCGAGGAAACAAGGGTAGGAGAGTGTCAGGCGTGGTATTTTCACGATGAACTTAATAGTTTAGTAATTTGGCAACAGGACGAGTATCTTTTATCTATTCATTGTGCCCTGAGTAAAGAAGAAACATTGAATATGGCAAAATCTATCGTAAAAAAATAATTTTTTGATTTTTTTATAAATTATTGTCCCCAAATCCCTCCTGAGATTTGTTTTATATAGTGAAAGATGAAATCAAAGGAGGGATTTTACTATGAAGAAATTATTCGTTATTGCTTTGACGATTCTGTGTCTGATGCTGTCTACCGCTGGCGCTTGGGCAGAAGCTGATCTGTCATCAAGGGCTGAGCCGGGGATAGAATTACAGTATGAGTATATTGCAACCCCTAGGACAACGATTTCCATTAGTCAAGATGGTATTGCATCTTGTCAAATGTCTATGAAGGTGAAAAATGGGAAATCCATCGACTACGGAAATGTTACTGCCTATCTAAAGAAAAACATGGGTACGACGATCAAAACGTTTACAGACAAGGCCTACCCTTCAGCAGGAAATCTTACTTGGAAGGATACTTACGACCTGCAGAGTAAAGGCAGTTATTACGTGGAAGTAGAAGTAAAGTGCTACAAAGACGGCAAGCTGGTCGAAACGGTGAAAGAACAGAGCAATATCAAGACGTATTAAGAGAGAGAGGAAAAATATGAAGCAATCCATATTAAACAAAGTTTTTGTTTTGGCGGCGCTTATCGTAGTATTGTCATTAAATTTCAGCGTGAGTTTTGCAAGCACTAGCGAAGAACTTAGGAAAAAGCAGCTGGAACAGTCGCCGGATTATTATTCTGAAGAGAATCAGGAAAAAATTGCTGAGTTACAGCAAAAAGTGACCGAATATCTGAATGTGAAAGAAGAAATTCTTTTGCAGGCGTCATCAGAGAGTTCCACTCAACAAAATGCAAAGTCAAATTCGGAACTGCAACAGAAAGCCAATGCATATTTGGAAAGCGGTATGAGTATCAATGCAACGAGTAGGTTGTTGGAAGTGACAATGTATCAGCAGCAGAACAGATACTATTGTGGACCCGCAACAGCGCAGATGGTAACCTACTACGGGGGATTTAAACTATACTCCCAGTCTACTTTAGCTAGCCATATGGGAACGAATGAAGCGCAGGGCACTATTGTATGGAGGTTGCGTGAGGGGATAAACTATTATTGGACAAATGGAAACTATACCGAGATTACTACTTCTTCTATGAGTTTCAAGAATGGCTTGGTATACAGTATTGATAAAGGCAGACCTGTTCCGTGTCATGTAATACCCGATAGATTGCCAACTTATAGCGGCGGGAATGACGGACATTATGTTCTTGCCCGGGGATACGACTCCAATAATACCAGAGTATATTACATTGACCCTCATTATGATAGTGAACACTATGGAAAACACTACTGCCAATACTCGACAATGTCCAATGCGATAAATGACAATGCAGGATATTACATAATGGCTAATCCTAGTTAAGCAATTAATTATATATAATGCGATATTTACATAATACAAAAAATCAGTTTCACATAAAGTATATAAAGTTGGAGTATTAGTATGCTAAAAAAGATCATAATTGCAATATTAATCATGATGACAACGTATTCCATATTCTGCTCATGCGATTCAGATCCTTCTCCTTTTGAAAAGGTGGAACTGGCGGGCATGAAGGAAAGCAATAAAATTAACAGCAGAATCTGCTATACAGATGAAGAGGTGGCCATTTTTTCATCTGGCATCAGAAATAACGCTGTTGAAGGCCCACTGATTGATACGAAACATATAACTATCTATGACTTGTCTGAGCAAAAATACGTGAATGACTTCGATGTTAACGGAGAAAACTCCATATATCATATTGTCCCGTACAAAGATGGAATATTATATGCCTCTTATGATTTTGAGCAGAGTCTGGGAACCTGTGAATGGAAAATTACTTACCGGGATGAAGAACGGAAGGAGGTCATCGACAAGGGCAAATGTCCATGGTATGGCCGGATTCCAGGGATCATTCTGATAGATGGCGAACCCGTTTACCTGTTTGAAAATGCTGTAGACAAGAAAGAAAAAGATGCTTCGTATACTTGTGGGGTTAGACGGATATCAGGTTTCAAGGCAGAGACAATCATGGAGACTGATGATATTGAACTACTGGAAACCACCTTGGAGAGTAACGGAAAAGAATATTTTTTCTTAGCTGAGAAAGATCAGAATCTATATTGTTACATCGGAAATCTAAATGATGTTGATCAAAGTTTTGCTATTGAAGAAAGAATTGGATCTTTTGCTATAAATGATTGTTATGTTGCCATCTCGATTGAGGTGAATCATTTAACGGATGGAGAAGACAGCTATCAGCTTCTGACTTATGACCTGGAAAGCGGACAGGTTAAGAAGTATGACACAAAAGAATTTTTGTACCGCCTCAAAGGAGGAAATGGGAAAAGCTGTGTCTGCGTTGACTGGACTTTTACACCCTATCGCGTAAATCTGGAAAATGGAGTATTGGAGAAAATTGACTTGCCTAAAGATATCGACGAAGGAACAGCTGTTCGCTTTATGCCTCTAAGTGAAACTACGTATTTGGCGGAATTTCTTCTTGAAGGAAATGATACTGCGTATTATAAGGTGGAAGTAAAATGATCACTACAGAGGATTCGTCGCAGTTGAGGGAAATTCCTTGTACGTTCCTGCTGTACTCGTTATTTTGCCCATGATACTCGATGATTCATTTCATTCTCCGGTAAATTCCCGAGAGCGTACAAATTTACTAAATGCGGGAGAATTTTCTGTGCAGGCTCTGCATTTCGCGGTAAAAGACCATAGAAAAAACGGAAAATACCGCGGGTGCATTGAAAAAAGGCGGAAATTGTGTTACCATCGGGTCGTGTTGTGAAGACAGCGAGGAGGGAGCGGGCCGGGAACGGGAGCGGGCCGGGAGCAGCCGCGGGCGCCTGCTGCGCAATGAAGCAATCGCAATTCATCAATTAAGAATTTCGTAAGAAACACCACCGCCGCTTTGTAATAATCGAGCGGTATGATAGAACTGTAAACGGAAAGGAGCCTGACGAATGAACATTTTAGTCTGCGACGATGACAAAGAGATTGCAGGGGCCATAGAAATTTATCTGAGAAACGAGGGGTATAACGTGTTCAAAGCCTTTGACGGGGCAGAGGCGCTGAACACGGCAAGGAACGAGCAGATCCATTTGATCATCATGGATGTGATGATGCCAAAGATGGACGGTATGCTGGCGACGATGAAGATACGGGAAGAGAAGAACATTCCCATCATCATGGTTTCCGCCAAATCAGAGGATTACGACAAGATCACCGGTCTCAACGTCGGCGCAGACGACTATATCACAAAGCCTTTCAACCCGCTGGAGCTGATCGCCCGGGTCAGGTCTCAGCTGAGACGGTACGTGGACCTGGGCAGCATGGAGAAGAAGAGCGGCGTTTACAAGACGGGAGGATTAGAGGTTGATGACGAGGAGAAGACCGTAAAGGTGGACGGAGCGTACGTGGCTGTCACACCCACTGAATTCGGGATTCTGAAACTGCTGACACAGCATGCGGGGAAGGTGTTCTCCATGGACCAGATCTATGAGAACGTCTGGAACGAGCCGGCCTACAATCCGGAAAACACCGTGGCGGTACATATCAGGCGTATCAGGGAAAAGATAGAGATCAATCCGAAAAATCCAAGGTATTTAAAGGTGGTGTGGGGCATTGGATACAAAATCGAGAAGTTATAGAAAACCAGTCTGCTTTGTCAGCGGACTGCTGTGTGCGGCTTCAGCGGCCGCGGCCATCATCGTCGGCTTGATGCTGTTTCTGACCTATCGGGTTAACGGAAACTGGCATGATCCGATCCAAGAGATCAGCGATGAGACGTCACAGCTTTGGATCTTTGAGGTGATCGCAGTTTCCCTCTTCATCGTCACCCTGGTGCTTGCCATATGGATGACAGGAACAAAGGAGGAAGACGGACAAATTCGGCTCAGCCGGTTCGATCGGATTTTCGCCGACGTGCAGATCTGCGCCGGCATTTTGACCGGCACGCTGACAGGGATGATGGGCGTGTTTGTGGCGGATCTTCTGGTCTGCAGCGATTGGTTCCGTGGACTGCTGTCCTGTCTGAACCGGCAGCAGCTGGAAGAATACGAAGACTGGTACATGGTTTACGGTTCTGATTTTGAGCCAAAGTGGCTGGAGATCTTCCTGGTGGGTCTGGGCCTTGCGGCAGGAGCGACGGCAACCCTGGCTTTGCTGCTGTCGGTGGTCAAAAAGCTGAAGGCCCGCTGCTTTTGGCGGTATACTATCATCGGCCGTTTCGCCTGCTATATCTACGGTGCGGCAAAGACCAGTGAAAACGTGTTCTGGAAGCTGCTGCTGCTCATGCTGGCCGTAAGTCTTCTGTCTGCTACCTGGATCCTGCTGATTCCGGTGCTGGTGCTGATCTTCCTCTTTGTGCCGAAATACGCACGGAAATACGCGGAGATCAAAGAGGGGGTCAGCCAGGTGAAGTCGGGCAATCTGGACTATCAGATCCCGGTTCAGGGCGACGGTGAACTGGAACGGCTGGCCGCCAGTATCAATGAAATATCAGAGGCTGCGTCCGTGGCCGTGCAAAACGAGCTGAAAAACCAGCGGATGAAGACCGATTTGATCTCCAACGTGTCCCACGACCTGAAGACACCGCTGACCTCCATGGTATCCTACGTGGATTTGCTGAAAACCGAAGGGCTCAACAGCGTCAACGCGCCGCAGTATCTGGAGATCATCGACGAGAAAACCCGCAGGCTGCAGAAGCTGACGGAGGATCTCTTTGAGGCGGCAAAGGCGTCCAGCGGGACCATTCCGGTGGACATGGAGAAGATCGAAATGAGCTCCATCGTCAACCAGGCTCTGGCGGAGCTGGAAGAGCAGCTGGAAGCCGGTAGGCTGGAGATCATCTTCACCAACAAAGCCGATGACGTGTATGTTATGGCCGACGGCCAGCTTTTGTGGAGGGTTATAGAGAATCTGCTGGTCAACGTGAGCAAGTATGCGCTGCCGGGCAGCAGGGTCTATTTGGATCTTCTGGAAAGGGGGAACCGCATGATCGTCCTCGAAATCAAGAACATGTCCCGAGATCCGCTGAACATCAGCGCCGACGAGCTGATGGAACGGTTCAAGCGGGGCGACGAGTCCAGAAATACAGAGGGCAGCGGCCTGGGTCTTTCCATCGCTAAGGACCTGACCAACCTGATGGAGGGAGTCTTCCGGATCAGCATCGACGGCGACCTGTTCAAAGCCTCGGTGGCACTTCGGCGCGCCGAGTAAGGGAAAAGAACTTCACAACGAAATCACTATACGAACCCGCCATTTTGGTGTATAATTAGTATAGTGATTTTTTTAATGGAGTGGAATGAATGAAACAATTTTATGCTGCGGATTTACATACGCAAACCGAAATTACCGATTTTTTTATGGTAAAGAGTGCCGGCATCAAAGTCGGCTCTAATAAAAAACAGTATTTTGACGTGCTTCTGGGAGACAAGACAGGGGAAGTCAATTCCAAGAAGTGGGATATATCGGAACGGGAAGTGCCTGTGCTGGCCGCCATCAAAGCGGGAGACATCATCAAGGTCAGGGCCCAGGTCACGGACTGGCAGGGGCAGACCCAGCTGCGCATCGGACGGATTCGGATGAGCAACCCAGAGGACGGCCTGGACGTTTCCGACTACATCAAAACCGCGCCGGAGCGTTCCGAGGACATGTACGATTTCATCTACCGGACCGCCGACGCCATGGAAGACCAGGATCTGCGCAGGCTCTGCACCAAGGTGCTGTCGGACAACCGGAGCCGGCTGATGTATTATCCGGCGGCGACGAGAAATCATCACGCGGAGTACGGCGGCCTGCTGTATCACGTAAAGCGGATGCTGATGACCGGCCTTCGGGTCTGCGAGGTCTATCAGAACCTGAACCGGGATCTGGTGGCGGCGGGAGTCATTCTCCATGACATCGAAAAGCTCAACGAGATCCAGTCCAACGAGTACGGCATTTCGCCGGGCTATTCCTTTGAGGGACAGCTGCTGGGACATCTGGTCCAGGGCGTCAAATTTCTGGACCGCATCTGCAGAGAGCTGGGCTTTTCCGAGGAAAAGACTTTGATGCTGGAGCACATGATCCTGTCCCATCACTATGAGCCGGAGTTCGGCAGCCCGAAGAAGCCTATGTTCCCGGAGGCGGAGGTGTTGCACTATCTGGATATTCTGGACGCCCGCATGTTCGATATGGAAGATGCGCTGAGAGGCGTGGAGCCGGGTACGTTCTCAGATCGTATCTGGACGCTGGACAATCGGAAAGTATATAAGCCGAAGGGTGAATAAATAGGAGGGTTGGTAACGTGATAAAATTTGACAAGGACGTATCCGCCGCGCTGCGGACGCTGGAACGAGCAGGATTCGAGACTTACGCCGCGGGAGAGTGTGTCCGCGGTATGCTGCTGGGAGAGGAGGTATGCGACTGGGATCTCTACACCAGAGCTTCCATGGAGGATCTTGCGGCCCTGTTCCCGGACGGAGAGACGCCGGAGGACGGGGAAGATTTCCTGAGGCTGGACTATACCTACGAGGTAAAGGGAAAGGAAGAATCGGATCCCGACGTCATTGAAGGATCGGTCCTGGACATTCACACCCTGGACGTTCCCATCCGTGAATTCTTGTCTTCCTGTGCATTTACGATCCATGCCATGGCGGACAACCCGGAGCGGGGCTTCCTGGATCCCTACGATGGGCGGGAGGATTTGAAGAAGAGGCTGATCCGGCCCATCGGCGACCCGCAGAAGCTGTTTCAGGAAGAGCCGATCCGCATGATGGAGGCGGTACGCCTGGCAGCGGAATTGGGCTTTGACCTGCAGAAATCCATCTACGACGCCATCGTGGCCAACTGGCGGAGACTGCTGGATTATGACATCGGGGCCATCCGTACAGAATTTGAACTGCTGATCGTCAGCGACCACGCGGGCAGAGGACTTTCCATGCTGGCGGAGACCGGCCTGATGGCGGTGATCCTCGGTGAGGACGTAGCAGGAAGGCTGTCCATGAGCGACACCAATTCCTTCAAGATCCTCTGTAAAGGTATCGACAAGACCAAACCGGTGCTTCTGAGACGTCTGGGCCTGCTGTACGCTACCATGACGAAGAAAAGAGGCCTAGCGGCGATCGAGCGCATGAACTACGACCCTAAGACCAAGATGCATCTGGAAGACGCCATGACGGAGGTCATCAAGGTCAACTTCCTCAATGACGATGAGCAGTTCAAGCGATATCTCTTTGAACACGGATTGGAACGCTATGAGTATATACATAATCTGTCAAAGGCCCAGCGCATCGTCTACGACCATCCGCCGCTGAAGATTGAGGCGAGAAACTACAGGATGAAGACCATTATGTCCCGGAATGAGCCGGTGTTTGTGGAGGATCTGGTCATCGATGCCAATGATATCATCGAAGCCGGCATCACCGATTCGCCGGAGAAGGCGGAGGAACTGCTGGACCTGATCATCGCCGTGGTACACAAAAATCCGAAGAACAACGAGAGAGACATCCTTCTCAAGACGGCAAAGAAATTCTCTCGCAACAAGTTTGCGGCAAAGACCAGATATGTCAGATGGGTGAAATAAATGGAAGAAAAACAGGGCAGCATCACAGAGATCATCTTTCATAATGAGGAAAACGGATATACCATCGCCGTCATGGAGACGGAGGATGAGATGTTTACTGCGGTAGGCTGCCTGCCGTCCTGTGTGAAAGGCAGCAGCTACCGGCTGCGCGGCTCCTTCAAGGTCCACCCGACCTATGGAGAGCAGTTCGTTTTTTCGGAATTTGAAGAGGTGCTGCCCACCGGCAGGGCGGGCATCGAAGGATTTCTGGCTTCCGGCGTCATCAAAGGCATCGGAGCGAAGATGGCCGCAGCCATCGTAGCCCGGTTCGGCGAGGAAACCTTTGATGTACTGGAGAGAGAACCGGAGCGGCTGGAATCCGTCAGCGGCATTGGACCGAAAAAAGCGGCGCAGATCGCGGAATCCTACGCGGCCCATCGGGAGTTTGCCGGCGTGTCCATGTTTTTTCAGCAGTTCGGCGTTTCCGCCGAGTATGCCCTGCGGCTTTACAAGGTCTACGGGAAGGACGCGGTGGACCTGATCCAGGAAAACCCCTACCGCTTCAGGAAGGCTGACGTCATCGCCGAGAAAATGGGCATCGAAAAAGAGAGTCCCTTCCGCATTAAAAGCGGAATCAAATACGGCCTCGGCTACTATGTGGCGGACGGAAGCACGTACATGCCTAAGGAGGAGCTTTGCGAAAAGGTGGCCCAGTTGCTGGACGTGACCAGAGAGCTGGTCTACGAGCACATGGTGGAGATGGCCTTTGAAGGTGATCTGCAGCTGGACCAGCTGGACGGACAGACTGTGGTCTACCTGTACCCCTATTATCTGGCGGAGCAGCGGGTGTGCAGGAATCTGGCCGCCATTTCCGGCGCCGCGCCCAAGTCCCTTTCCGCTGATGTGGACAGCTCCATCCGCATGACGGAGCGACAGACGGGTATCGTCCTGTCCCGGCAGCAGGAGGAAGGGGTCAAAAGCTCCCTGACCGGCGGCATCTCCGTGATTACCGGCGGCCCGGGAACAGGAAAAACCACCATCATCAACACCATCATCAACATCTTTGAGCAGTGCGGCCTGAAGGTGGCGATCTGTGCGCCTACGGGAAGAGCGGCAAAGAGAATTACGGAGACCAGCGGCCATTATGCTTCCACGATCCACAGGCTGCTGGAATATTACTATTCGGAAGGCGAAGACGTGATGCGCTTCGGCAAGACCAAGGAAAATCCGCTGGATTACGATGTGGTCATCGTAGACGAATCGTCGATGATCGATTTGATGCTGATGCAGGGCCTGACCGAGGCCATCCGCCCCGGCACCAGACTGATCATGGTGGGCGATTGCGATCAGCTGCCCTCGGTGGGGGCGGGAAACGTGCTGCGGGACATCATAGAGAGCGGTTTCGTCCATACGGTGAGCCTCCACGAGATCTTCCGGCAGGCGGAAGAAAGCATGATCGTGGTCAACGCCCACCGCATCAACAAAGGGGACTACCCTTACGTCAACAGCAAGGACAAGGATTTCTTTTTCATGGAACGGGCCGGCGACAAGCAGATGGTAGACTTGATCCTGGAACTGGTGACCAGACGGCTGGCCGCCTATTACAAGGGCATCATACCAATCCGGGATATCCAGGTGCTGACGCCGGTGCGCAAGGGGATCCTGGGAACTATTTCCCTGAATCAGGTGCTGCAACAGGCCCTGAATCCGCCACGGGAGGATCTGGCCGAGCGGAAGTACGGCGATAAGATTTTCCGGGAAAACGACAAGGTCATGCAGATCCGGAACAACTATCAGATGGGCTGGAAGAAGCGCAGAGATTTCTCAGAAGGCCAGGGCATCTTCAACGGCGACGTGGGATTCGTGGAGCGGATCGACAAAGAAGCGGGGCTGATGACGGTGATCTTTGACGAGGATAAATACGTCACCTACGAGTTTTCACAGCTGGACGAGCTGGAGCTGGCTTATGCGGTCACCGTCCACAAGAGCCAGGGCAGCGAGTTCCCCATCGTGATCATGCCTGTCTCCTGGTTCCCGCCGGTGCTGGCTACCAGAAACCTGCTCTACACGGCAGTGACCCGCGGAAAGCAGGTGGTGATCCTGGTGGGCAGCGAGCGAAAGATGCACGCCATGATCGACAACAACCGGATCAAAATGCGCTACTCTGGGCTGAAATACAGGCTGCAGGCTTTGATGGACATGGCTTTGGCCGGGTCGGAACCTGCGGCGGTTTCTTTGACAGAGGTTTCTTTGACAGCGGGTTCTTTGACAGCGGGTTCTTTGACAGCGGGTTCTTCGACTGGGGCGGAGCCTGCGGATGATGAGGAGGACTTTTGATGGACGGACTGTTGCGAGGAGCGTGGTCGGCGGCGGGAAAAGCGCTGGATTTGCTCTATCCGCCTTCTTTATATTGCGTTTGTTGCGGCAACCTGATCGACGAGACCCGGACCTACGATCTGTGCGACCACTGCATGGAGCACATACGCTGGGACCGGTCGGAGCCGAGGGACATCAGTGGCATGAAGACCCTGCGGTGCGTCCAGTACGGGATCTACGAGCGGACCCTGATCTTTTCCCTCAAGTACAACCGGAAGACCTGGATCGCCAGGGATCTGGCCCAGATCTGCGCGGACCGGCTGGCGCTGGCAAAGCTGGACTGGGATCTGGATTTCGATCTGATCGTGCCCGTGCCTCTGTACCGGGATAAGGAGCGGCAGCGGGGCTTCAATCAGGCGGCTCTGATCGGGCGGCATCTGGGACGGCGGCTGGACAAGCCCTGTCTGGAGCGCGCCCTGATCCGGACGGCGGATACCAGGCCCATGCGGGGTCTGTCGCCGGAGGAACGGAAGGAAAACGTGCGGGGAAGGTTCCAGCTGGACGGCCGCTTTACCGGACAGATCGAGGGAAGAAGGGTGCTGCTCTTCGATGATTTCTACACGACCGGAAGCACGGCCGCGGCCTGCCGACAGGCTCTGGAGGAGGCAGGGCCGGCGGAGGTATCCTTTCTGGCCTTCGCGGCAAAATAAATAAATAGGGTACAGGCGGCTTTGCAGCTGCCCGGGTCTGTGGTTGAAAATCCAAGCCAGTTGCGGGCAAAGGGATCCACGTAAGCTGATCCGCGAGGCGGCAGTGATCATGGCGCAGCTTAGATGTAAGTCCTCGGGAAAATCCCGGTCAAGGCGAGTGTGGGGGCAAAGACCAGGTCAGCCGGGCAGCTGCAAGGCCGTCAAAGACGGGCAAGGAAGACCGCCGTCAGATGAGCGATGAGGGCGAGTATCATACGGTGGTCGGACCGCCGTCAAAAAATAATTTTGTATCCAAGACAGATTTCGGTATGATTTTTCTGCAAAGTATGGTATACTAAAAACAAACAAATACCCCGAAGCCTTCGGGCCGAGGGAGGGGCTAAGGAGGTCATCAAATGAAGGTAAATTTTACAGGCAAGAATTTTAACACGTACCAGCACTTAGAGGACACCATGGAGAAAAAGTTTGACAAGCTGGGCAAATACTTTTCAGATGACATTACTGTAAATGTAGTATTATCACAGGAGAGAGGCAAGGACAAGATCGAAGCGACGATCAACGCCAAAGGCGCGGTTTTCAGAGCGGAAGAGGTCGTATCGGATATCTACGAAGGCATCGACCGGGTCGTGGACAAGCTGTCCAGCCAGATGGCGAGATTCAAAGGCAAGCTGCAGAAGCGCTACAACGACAACAAGGCGCTGAAGTTTGAGATCCTGCCGGACTTTGAGGAAGAGGTTGAAGAGGTCAAGGTTGTCAAAACCAAGAAATTTGAGCTGACACCGATGACGGTAGAGGAAGCCATTCTGCAGATGGAAATGCTGCAGCATAACTTCTTCGTTTTCCTGGATATGGAGACAGACAGCGTCAATGTTGTATATATCAGAAAGGACGGCAATTACGGCGTTCTGGAGACGACTTACTAATATATGGTGCGAGACAGGCTGCCCTGCGGGGCGGCCTTCTTTTAAATGAGGGATATCGCGGAATATTGCGGGACATGGAATACGGGAAAACTATTACAGGAAAAATGCGGGATATGCGTGCCCGCATTGGGAGGTGGAAGCATGAAAAATCAAAATACATCTAGATTCATCAGCTCGCTGATCTATATCGCCATGGGCCTGGTCCTGATCATCTATCCGACGGTGATCGGAGACACCATCTGCTACATGCTCAGTGGTGCGGCCGTGGTCGTCGGCGTACTGCAGATTATCGGCTACGCCATGACGACGGTGGAAACCAGGGTTTTAGAGAACAACAATGGTCTGGCCTTCGGCATCATACTCATCCTGCTGGGCGTCTTTATCTGTGTCAAAAAGGAACTGGTCATTTCCATGATCCCGTTCATCTTGGGCTTCATGATCGCATTGAAAGGCGTTACTGGACTGCAAAATGCTGTGAACCTGCGGCGTGTCGGTTATGGCAGCCTCAAAGGCGGCCTGATCTCGTCCGTCATCATCATGATCTTTGGCGTGATTATGATGATGAATCCCTTCTCCACTGCGAAGGTTTTGTCCATCATGATCGGAGTGGGACTGCTGGTCAGCGGCGCCGCGGATCTGGCGGCCAACGTGATGATGACGAGAATGCTGAAAAAGATGAAAGAGGATTAGACCTGCGGGCAAACGGGGGAGCCGGCGTAATGTTGGCTCTTTTGTTATGTTTCTTGCCGGATCCCCTTGAATTTTTGCGACATTTACGATAAAATATTTCATAGTTGGAAAAAGGGGAAAAAATATGGAAAAATTTTTTGACAACATCATTTCGGGCGTTGGAATCAACGATGTTCTGGATATTCTCATCGTGTCCTTCATCGTATACAAGATCCTCGGATTTATCAGAGAGTCGCGGGCCCAGCAGCTGGTAAAAGGACTGCTGGTTTTAATCGTGGCTTTTTTTCTGTCCGATATTCTGCATCTGTATGCGCTGAACTGGCTTCTGCGGGGAACTATGACCTTGGGCGTCGTGGCCCTGGTCGTCGTATTCCAGCCGGAACTGAGAAGGGGATTAGAGTACATGGGAAGAAGTAAAATCGTAAAGGCGCCTTTCGGCCAGCTGGACAAGGAAAAGGCCAAGAATATCACCGATGAATTCGTCAAGGCCGTGGATTCCTTCTCCAACACCCGCACCGGCGCTTTGATCATACTGGAGCGTGAGACCGCACTTTCCGACATCGCGGAAACGGGGACGGAGATCAACGCAGACATTTCAGCCCAGCTGCTGGGCAACATCTTCTATGAGGGTGCACCGCTCCACGACGGCGCCGTCATCATCCGCGGCGACAAGATCTTTGCCGCCGGCTGCGTGTTACCTTTGACGGGGAACAAGAACCTGAACAAGAGTCTGGGCACTCGGCATCGGGCAGGCATCGGCATTACGGAAAACTCCGACGCCATCTCCATCATCGTCAGCGAGGAGACCGGCATCATATCCATGGCCATCGACGGAAAGCTGACCCGCTTCCTGGATACCAAGACCGTGGAGAAGACCCTGCTGAACCTGTACCTGACGGGCAGGGACGACGATTCCTTTAAGTTCAGCCGCATTCTGGAAAAAATCGATCGGGGGAGGAAGAACGATGCTGGGAAATAAAAGATTTAAGATCATTCTCTCTCTGATCATAGCCATCTGCCTGTGGGCATATGTTGTCGGTGAGATCAATCCGGCGGACACCAGGACGTTCCGTGAGATCCCCATCGTTCTGCAGGGAGAGCAGACTCTGGCGGACAACGGGCTGGCGCTCCTTTCTATTAGCGAGGAAACCTTGAACGTGACCCTGTCCGGCTCCAGAGCGGACATCAGCCGGATCTCCGTCAAGGACATTTCCGCAACGGTCAATCTGGAAGATGCGGTGGAAGGAGAAAATCAGCTGAAGATACAGCTTCGGGTGCCGGATGACGTGGAAGTGGAGGACAAGAGCCTCAACAAGGTGACCGCCATCATCGAAGAGCGCGTATCCAGGGAAGTGGATATCCAGGTCAGCTACGAGGGAAGATTTGATGACGGAGAAGAACCGATCACGGTGGATCTGAACCGGTCATCCGTCGTCGTCACGGGAGCCTCCTCCCTGGTGGAGAAGGTCGAGACGGTCAGGGCCGTGGTGGAGGAAGGCAAGGTCAAGGAAGATCTGACCACGATCACCAGCCCATTGTATCCTGCAGACGCAGAAGGGGAAACGGTAGACAACGTGGAACTGTCTGCGCAGAATGTTCAGGTCAGCGCGCTTCTCGTGGCCAGCAAGACGGTGCCGCTGGTGGTACCGATCGAGGACGATCAGGAGGAAGCGCTTCCGAAGACGACCTCCGTGCCGAAGACCATCACCATCAAAGGAAAGAGCAGCAATCTGGAGAAGATCGATACGGTGACGACGGAAACCGTGGATCTGTCAGACGTCACTTCGGATACGGAGATCCAGTTGCATCCGATCTTGGAAGAGGGCGTGCAGGTATCCGACAAGTCGGCGGAGAACCTGGTCCTGAAGGTTAAGGTAACGCCGCTGGAAAGCAGAACCTTCACCTTTGATGAGGGGGACGTGGAGCTGACAGGTCTGGGAGAGGACCTGGAGGCAGAAGTACAGGCGGCGGAGATCAAGGTCGTTCTCAAAGGCCGCGAAGAGGACCTGGAGGCCATCGAAGAGGGGTCTATCACCCTGACGGCGGATCTGTCCCAGCTGGAAAAGGGCAGCCACAGCGTCAGCCTCAAGGTCAGCTGCAGCGGAGACTATGTCACACTGGATATCAGTCCGGATCACTTGAGCATTACGATAGAATAGAGGTAATTATGGGAAGACTATTTGGTACAGACGGCGTGAGAGGCGTGGCCAACGCGGAGCTGACGCCGGAACTGGCTTTTAACCTGGGCAAAGCGGGTGCTTACGTCCTGCGAAAAGAGAATCAGAGACCGGTTATCGTCATCGGCAAGGACACCCGGATTTCCGGAGACATGCTGGAAAACGCCCTGACCGCCGGCATTTTGGCCGTAGGCGGCAACGTGATCAAAGCAGGCGTGATCCCGACGCCGGCGGTGGCCTTTCTGGTAAAGCATTACAAGGCCGACGCGGGCATCGTCATATCGGCGTCTCACAATCCATTTGAATACAACGGCATTAAATTCTTCGGCGGCGAGGGCTATAAGCTGGACGACGAACTGGAAGAAAGAATAGAAGATATCATTATCCGCGGCATCGATCCCAACAGCCACATGACGGGAGAGCGGCTGGGCCGCTGCCTGGAGGCAGAGGACGACGCGGCGGAGCTTTACTGCAATTTCCTGCTGTCCACCATCGATATCCGTCTGGACGACATGAAGGTGGTGCTGGACTGCGCCAACGGAGCGGCGTACAGAACCGCACCTGCCGTCTACCGGGCTCTGGGCGCTGAGGTCCTCACCATCGGCTGCGATCCGGACGGGATCAACATCAACGACCATATCGGTTCCACCCATCCGGAGAAGCTGCAGCAAAAGGTCGTAGAAGAGAAGGCAGATCTGGGCCTTGCCTATGACGGCGATGCGGACCGGCTCATCGTAGTAGATGAAAAGGGTCTGGTCATCGACGGCGACAAGACCATCTGCATCTGCGCCAAAATGCTGAAGGAAGCCGGACAGCTGGCCGGCAACAAGGTTACCGCCACGGTTATGAGCAACATCGGGTTTCACAAGTACGTCAAAGAAACCCTGGGTGCCGAGGTGGAGGTCACCGGCGTGGGAGACCGGTATGTGCTGGAATCCATGCGGAAGACCGGTTGCATCATCGGCGGAGAACAGTCCGGCCACATCATCTTCCTGAATCATACGACTACGGGAGACGGCACGCTTTCGTCCCTCCAGTTCGTGAAGGCTGTCAAGGCCTCCGGCAAGAAGCCGTCGGAGCTGTCTGCGGAGATCGAGATCTTCCCGCAGGTGCTGGTCAACGCGGAAGTGGCGGGCGATAAGAAGAACGCCTACAAGGACGATGAAGAGGTGCAGGCCGCCATCAAAGCCATTGAAGAGGAAACGGCCGGCAGCGGAAGAGTTTTGATCCGCCCGTCAGGCACGGAGCCGCTGGTTCGGGTCATGATCGAGGGCAGCGACATCGAGCGGATCCATCAGTTGGCCCAGGAGCTGGCTGACCTGATCACCAGGAAATTCCGCTGAGCTTGCGGTACAGATTATGAGATACAGAGTTTGAAATACAGAAAGGGTATATTATGTGTGGAATCGTTGGATATGTCGGTCATGACAATGCGAGGGACATCGTCATCGACGGGCTGAAAAAGTTGGAGTATAGAGGATATGATTCTGCGGGGATCGCGCTGCTGGACAAAGGAAAGCTGACTGTCAGAAAGCAGCAGGGGAAAATCGCCAATCTGGAAGCCGCCATCGCGGGCGAAAACCTGCAGGGTACCACCGGCATCGGACATACCAGATGGGCTACCCACGGCGCGCCTTCCAATGTCAACGCCCATCCTCATACAGACATGAACAGCAGTATCGCTATCGTACATAACGGTATCGTTGAAAATTACATGGAGCTGAAGGAATGGCTGAAGGAGGAACACGGCGTCACCTTTCGGACGGAGACGGATTCCGAGGTCATCGCCCAGCTTCTCAGCGTTCTGAACAAGGGCTGTCTGGAGGATGCCGTGCTGGAAGCTGTGAAGCTGATGAAGGGCGCTTACGCCTTTGCCGCCGTGTCCAAAGATGAGCCTAACAAAATCGTGGCGTTCCGCAAGGACGCGCCGCTGATTGCGGGACTGGGCAAAGGCAGCAATTTTATCGCTTCTGACATTCCGGCCCTGCTGAAATATCTGGATAAGATCTATCTCATAGAAAACGGGGAAATGGTGGTCTGCACGCCGGAGCAGATCCAGATCCTGGATCAGAATAAGAAACCGATCAAGCGAGATGTGCTTCAGGTGACCTGGAGCCTGGAGGACGCGGAAAAGGAAGGCTATGAGCATTTTATGCTGAAGGAGATCCACGAGCAGCCGAAGGCCATCAGGGAGACCCTGACCAGAAGGCTCTCAGAGGACGGCAAGGTCAAACTGGACGGCATCTCTCTGACCCTGGAGGATCTGCAGAAGTTCAATAAGATCTATATCGTAGCCTGCGGCACGGCCTATCACGCGGGGCTGGTCGGAAAATACGCCATAGAGAAGATGGCGCGGATCCCGGTGGAAGTGGATGTGGCGTCGGAGTTCCGCTACCGAGATCCTTTTGTCGACGATCAGACCTTGTTCATCGCCATCAGCCAGTCGGGAGAAACGCTGGATACCCTGGCAGCGCTGCGGGAAGCCAAGCGGAAGGGCGCCAGAGTGCTTTCCGTAGTAAACGTGGTGGGCAGCTCTGTGGCCAGGGAGTCGGACGACGTGTTCTACACCTGGGCGGGCCCGGAGATTGCGGTGGCATCTACCAAGGCCTACACCACCCAGCTGGTGTGCATGTACCTGATCGCATTGTATATGGGCGATCTGAGGGGCACCATCAGCGAAAGCTATTACAGATTCGTGTTAGACGAGCTGGCGGCGATCCCTGATAAGGTACAGGCTGTCATCGACAAGGCCGGCGAGATCGAGAGCCTTGCCAGATACCTTTACAACCGGGATCAGGTCTTCTTCATCGGAAGAGGCATGGATTCCGCTGTGGCCTACGAAGGCTCCCTGAAGCTGAAGGAGGTCTCCTATATCAATTCCTTCGCCATTGCGGCGGGAGAGTTGAAGCACGGAACCATCGCGCTGATGGAGCCGGAGACCATCGTTATCGCCCTGGCGACCCAGGACTTCCTATTCGACAAGATGTTTTCCAACATCGTCGAGGTCAAGGCCAGAATGGCTCATGTGGTCTCCATCGCCAAGGAGGGCAACAGCCGGATTCAGCAGGAGAGCACGGAGGTCATCTATATCCCGAACTGCGCCGATGAGGTGTCGCCGCTGCTGACGGTGATCCCGCTGCAGCTGTTCGCGTATTATGTGGCGCGTGAACGGGGTCAAGACATCGACAAGCCGAGAAACCTGGCGAAGAGCGTCACGGTAGAATAGGAGTAAACCATGAAACATGGCCTTATCAAAGTTCTTCTTCTGCTGGCAGCGATCACTTTGTTCATGGCTCTGACCGGATATACCGCCAAGCACCGAGTCATCGCGGTTTTCATCAACCAGATGTTTCTGAGCACCGGAAAGGGTGAAGTCGTCCTGGAGGTGGAAACGGAGGCTGCGGGCTCCGGCAGAACGGAACTCTACATGGCTGCGCTGAATCTGCTGCAGGAGAAAAAGATGCCGGAGTCAGAGGAAGCGGCAACCGCATTTAAGAACGAATTCAGAATCAATTATGTAACGGAATCGGACGGAAATGTAGTCGTGGATTTTTCCAGCAGAAGGCTGGCGGGTACTGAGGAGGAAGAGCGTATGCTGATCGCCCAGGTCGTCGGGACGCTGATGAGATCCTTTGATGAAGTGCGCTCCGTTTCCTTTACCGTAGACGGCGAGGCTGCCGAGACCCTGATGGGACATGTGGACATATCCGGCAGCTTCAGAGAGATGCCGGAACTGAAACAGTAAGGGCGACAGGGCTTTCACGCCGCAGCGTCCGCATGGTCTGAGACGCCTGGCGGACGCCCTTGGATCAAATAGAAAGAAGAGGAAAAACACATGCAGAAGTATGAAATCAGGGATATTTCTCTGGCGCCATCGGGTCATCAGAAGATCGAATGGGTCAGAAACAACATGCCGCTTTTGGCCGGCCTGGAAGAGGAATTCCGGCAGAGCAGGCCTTTTGAGGGAATCAAGATTTCTCTGTCGGTCCATCTGGAGGCGAAGACGGCGTATCTGTGTCTGGTGCTGGCAGCAGGCGGCGCTCAGATGTCTGTAACGGGCAGCAACGTTCTGTCCAC
>CAZGED010000006.1:0-27211 GCA_964525085.1 uncultured Senimuribacter sp. | reverse complement strand
GAACTACAACCCGGTGGGCATCATCATCATGAGCGTGTTCTTTGCCATGCTGAGCACAGGTGCGACCCTGATGGACATGAACGTAGGAATTTCATCCCAGCTCTATGATATCATCTTCTCCATCATCATTTTCCTGATGGCAGCGGAGAAGGGGATTTCGGCATGGATGACCAATAGGAGAATGCAGCAGGCCGCGAAGGCGAAGGCCAAAGAGAAAGAAGGAAAGGAGATGGCAGCAAATGTGGGATCAGATAGCAGCAATCTTTAGTGTAGGATTATTCCAGAATACGATCCGAAATGCCACGCCCGTGATCCTGGCGGCGCTGGGAGGCCTGTTCACAGAACATGCGGGCATCATGAACATCGGCATGGAGGGTATGATACTGACCGGCGCGTTTGCGGCCGTGGCCTTCAGCTTCATGTTTGTCAGTGCGCCGATCGGCGTGTTGGCTGCCGTTTTGATCGGTATCCTGATCGGCCTGTTCTTCGCTCTGTTCGTGGTAAAGCTGAAAAGCGACGAGTTTATCATCGGCATGACCTTAAACACCTTCGCGTCCGGTCTGACCGTGTTCATCCTTCGTAACGTATACGGTCAGGTAGGCACTTGGGTAGACGATGCGATCAAAGGACTTCCGACCGTAAATATCCCGATCCTGGAGGATATTCCGTTCATCGGGCCGGTTCTCAGCGGTCATTCGATCTTCGTATATCTGTCCTGGGTTCTGGTGTTCTGCGTATGGGTCTTCCTGTACAGAACGCCGTATGGATTCTGGATGAGAGCCGCCGGAGAACATCCGGAGGCATTGGAAACTGCCGGCATCGACCCGGTGAAGATGAAGGTTCTGGCCAGCGTGCTCTGCGGCATCTTCTGCGGTTTCGCAGGTGCCCATCTGTCGCTGGGATATCTGAAGTGCTTTACAGAAGGCATGAGCGCAAGCCGCGGCTTTATCGCCTTTGCCTGTGTCGTATTCGGCATGGCGAATCCGCCGAAGGTCTTCGGCGCTGCCCTGCTCTTCGGTTTCCTGCAGGCCCTGGGTCTCAGACTTCAGTCCGTAGGCGTGCCGAGCGATCTGACGGCTGCCGTACCGTATCTGGTAACGGTTCTGATGCTGGTGTACATCGTGGTGACTTCTGAGAGCAAAAAGAAGAGAAAGGCGAAGAAGGCGACCAAATTAGAGGTGCAAAACGAGTGAGCGTACAGCGATGAAGGTTTGTAAAAGATTGTGTATTTTACGTGAAATATCCCTGTAACGTTTGAAAATCGGAAAAAGCCGTGATAAAATAGGGTAGTCTGCTGTTGCGGCCGGAGGCGGCCGCGGGGCTATGCGGCAGATAAGTATGATAGAGTTAGAGGAAAAAATATGAAAAAGAAACTACTATGCGCAGGCCTGACGGCTGTACTGTGTCTGTCCTCCATGCTGGTTCTGTCCGGCTGCGGTGAAGACGACCAGCCATACAGCGATATCGATCTTTCCGAGTACGTAAAGGTCGGTGAATATCAGGGCCTGGAATACGACAAGATTTCCGTTTCCGTCACTTCTGAGGAAGTGCAGGAGGAGATCGACAGCCGTTGCCAGGCGGCAGCCACCACGGAGAAGGCTGAAAGCGGCACCGTCGAGGACGGAGATACCATCAACGTTTCCTTTGAGGGAAAGATCGACGGAGAAACCTTTGATGGCGGCAGCAGCGACGACTATGCCATCACCATCGGCCAGACGTCTATGATCGACGGCTTCGTAGAGGGCCTGATCGGCAAGGAAGTCGGCGAGACGGTGACGCTGGATCTGACGTTCCCGGACGACTACAGCAATGAGGATGTGGCGGGAAAAGACGTCACCTTCGAGGTTACGATCAAGACCAAGGACGTGGAGGTCGTGCCTGACTACGACTTGGATTTTGTCAAGGACAACAGCGATTACGACAGCCTGGAGGATTACGAGGCTTCCGTCAAGAAGGATCTGCTGGCTGAGAAGCAGGAAGATGCGGAGATGGAGGTCATGCAGGCGCTCTGGGAGCAGATCGTGGCAGACTCCGAGATCATCAAGTATCCGGAAGAGAAGGATCAGAAGATCGAGGATGAGATGGCTGCCATGAAGCAGGATGCCGAAGACAACGATATGGAGTGGGAAGACTACCTGGATGCCGTAGGCTATACGGAGGAAGAGTTGAACGATCTGGTGACCGACTACATTGAGACCAACATGTTCCAGGAGATGATCATCTACTCCATCGCGGAAAAGGAGGAACTGGAAGTGACCGATGACGAGTATCAGGAGTACATCGACCAGGTGCTGGAATCTTCCGGCATGGACGAGGATACCTTTGAGTCCGCTTACGGCATGACCATCGAGGAATATATGGATAACAACAATGTCAGATCTTCCATGCTGCTGAACAAGGTCATGGAGAAGGTCATGGAATACGCGAAAGAAGTATAAAGGAATATCAACAAAATAAACAAATAAACAAAAAGACAAATGATTTCGTGATTTTTTGTTGCAATAGGCCAAACGATATGATAGACTGTACTATGTTAGTTAGTTTGTATATCATACGATTTGGCCTTTCCTCTGTCCCGGAGAAGGTTTGGAGGAAAGGAATGTGCGTCGTGTTGCACGGTATGATCGATGTGAAAAGAAGCTATCTCTCTGGAGAGAACCGGAAGGTCGCCGAAGGTTTAAGCGGGCAGGCATAAGCAACCTGCGCGTGATATCTCAGGCAAAGAGGACAGAGCCAATAGTGTAAAATCTAAATCGCTTATGTCATCTCTCTGGAGCCGGATTGAAAAATTCGGCTTTTGTTTTGCTTACATTTATGAACCAGAAAGAGGAGATGAAAACATGAATTTCACAGAGTTATTGAAGAGCGTGGACGATTTCGTCTGGGGGATTCCCCTTATCGTGCTGATCATGGGAACCGGCATCCTTCTGACCTGCCGGGTCAGACTGCTGCAGGTCAGAAAGCTGGGCAAAGCCCTGAAGTTTATGATCCGCAATGAAGAAGGCGGAGAGGGCGAAGTGACCAGCTTCGGCGCCTTCTGTACGGCTATGGCCGCTACCATCGGTACGGGAAACATCGTAGGCGTAGCCACCGCCGTCGTGGCGGGCGGCCCGGGCGCCCTGTTCTGGATGGTACTGGCAGCGTTTTTCGGCATGGCGACCAAGTATTCCGAAGGCCTGCTGGCGGTCAAGTACCGGACCATCGACGAGGAAGGCCACGCGCTGGGCGGACCGTTTTACTATATCGAAAAGGGCATGGGCTCCGGCTGGAAGTGGCTGGCGAAGCTCTTCGCCATCTTCGGCATCGGCGCGGGTCTTCTCGGCATCGGAACCATCACTCAGGTCAACGGCATCGCTTCCGCAGTGAAGAATTACGCCGACCCGTCCAACCAGCACATGATTTCCCTGTTCGGCCATGAATACTCCATCGCCGTCGTGGTCACCGCCGTCGTCGTCGCCGCTGCCACAGCCCTGGTAGTCATCGGAGGCATTCAGCGCATTTCCAGCGTGACGACCATCATCGTACCGTTTATGGCTGTCACCTATGTGGCCGTCTGCCTGGCGATCATCCTCTATAACATCAAAGAGTTCCCGTCGGCCATCGTCACCATCGTCCAGTCCGCCTTCGGTGTGAGGGCCATGGCAGGCGGCGCCTTAGGCGCTATGATGCTGGCCATGCAGAAGGGCGTTGCCAGAGGCATCTTCTCCAACGAGGCAGGTCTGGGAAGCGCACCGATCGCGGCTGCGGCGGCGCAGA
The DNA here is from genome assembly GCA_964525085.1 of uncultured Senimuribacter sp. Classification (GTDB taxonomy): domain Bacteria; phylum Bacillota; class Clostridia; order Peptostreptococcales; family Anaerovoracaceae; genus Senimuribacter. The sequence goes on along the minus strand of CAZGED010000006.1, from coordinate 23,455 downwards.
CGAAGACCAGCGTGAGACAGGGCCTGATCTCCATGACGGGAACCTTTATCGATACCATCGTCATCTGTACCATGACGGGCACCACGCTGGTGATCACCGGCGCGGCAAATCAGGGTCTGGAGGGTGCGGAATGCACCGCCTACGCCTTCGGCAAGGGACTCCCGTGGAGCCAGAGCACCGGCGCCTTCATCCTGATGCTGTGTCTGGCCTTCTTCGCCTTTACCACCATTCTGGGCTGGGACTACTATTCCGAACGGTGTCTGGAATATCTGGCAGGAAAGAAAAAAGGCGTGCTGCTGACCTACAAATGGCTGTATATCGCGGCGGTGCTCATCGGACCGTTCCTGACCGTGGAGGCTGTCTGGACCATCGCGGATATCTTCAACGGCCTGATGGCGATTCCGAACCTGATCGCACTGATCGCGCTCAGCGGCGTGGTGGCGAAGGAAACCAGAGATTATTTCGCAAACGAAGCGCATCTGAAGATCAGCGCTTAACAGCCCTGCGCATCACATGCGCGGCGGGTGCATCTGTCAGATAAGGCAGTGAAAAAAATAAACAGAATAAAAAAGTATAGCTTTCGCCCGAAAAGCAGGCGAAGGTTATACTTTTTCCATGTCCGCGGGATTCGATCTGTGGCGCGGGTTCATCGCAGAAAGCCGGCGATGTCTCCAAACCCGTTGTCCAGTTCCACCAGAACCACGTCATCGCCGATGGTCCGTATCCTGTCCCACTTTATGACCGTATCCTCTTCTTTGCTGCCAAAAAAGTGAAAAAATCCCCGCTCGGCAGGTATGACGATGCTGTCGATGGTGCCGCTGGCCAGATTGACCTCGATATCGCAGATGAATCCCAGGCTTCTGCCGTCGGCGATATTGATGACTTCCTTGTTTTTCAGTTTGTCCGTACTCAGCATATTTGTTCCTCCTGTTGTCCTTCCTTCTCTATACTATGCGGAGGATGGGGACAAGATGAATCTTTTTCTGGTAAAAAACCACAAGATGTAGTACAATACTCATAGACGACGAGACGCTGCCGCCCGTGCTGTCAACTGCACTGCGTTGTCGCGCTGCCGCGCAAGTGTACTGCGCTGCCGCACCGCGTAACCGCGCCACCGGGCTGCCGGGACAGAAGGCAGGCGGATACGGCAAGATACAGGAGGAAGAAAAGATGAGATGCCCATATTGTGAAAATCCGGACACCAAGGTGATCGATTCAAGACCGACAGAGGAAGGACACGCGATCCGCCGGCGCAGAGGCTGTGAGAAATGCGGCAAGCGGTTCACCACCTATGAAAAGGTGGAAGAATCCATCATCATGGTCATTAAGAAAGATGGCAGGCGGGAAGCCTTTGACCGGAGCAAGGTCTTAAACGGCATCATCAGGGCCTGTGAAAAACGTCCGGTATCCCTCGCCGATATGGAGCGGGTCGCTTGCGATATTGAAAGAGGGCTGAACAACCTGATGGAGAAGGAGGTCGAAAGCACCTTCATCGGCGAGCTGGTCATGGAACAGCTGAAGGAGCTGGACGAGGTGGCCTACGTTCGCTTCGCTTCCGTATACAGGCAGTTTAAAGACGTCAACACCTTTGTCAAAGAAATTGAAAAGATATTTGGTAATAAGTAGAAATAAGGAGAAGTGAGAATAAGCAGGAGTGAGTATGAAAGAGATCATCAGAGTTGCTGTCGACGGGCCCAGCGGGGCCGGAAAGAGTACCATCGCCAAGGCCATAGCCGAAAGACTGTCCCTGGATTACATCGATACGGGAGCCATGTACAGAGCGGTAGGCTACAAGATGCTGCAACAGGGCGTATCCCTTTCCGATGAGGCCGCCATAGGCCGTCTGCTGGATACCACGGAGATAGACTTTTGCAAAGGAGATACCATTTTGGACGGGCAGGTGATCAGCGACAGGATCCGCACCCAGGAGATCTCCAGGCAGGCTTCCGACTGCTCCGCCCTGGCTATGGTCAGAAGAAGGCTGGTCCAGCTGCAGCGGAAGATGGGCGCCCAGAAGAGCGTCATCATGGACGGCAGGGATATCGGGACCGTGGTATTCCCCGACGCCGAATACAAGTTTTTCATAACGGCCGCTCCGGAGGAGCGGGCAAGACGTCGCTTTGCCGAATTGATGGCAAAGGGCAGTGAAACGACCTTTGATCAGGTCCTGGCCGACATCAATCAGCGGGACTACAACGATACCCATCGTGAGGTAGACCCCCTCCGCAAAGCCGAGGACGCTGTGGAGATCGACACCACGGACATGACCATCGAGGAGGTCGTAGAATATATCTGCAAGGAGATGAGGAAATAGATGGCGATCATTAGACCCTTCGCCGCGGTACGGCCGGCGGCAGACAAGGCGGACCAGGTGCTGGCCCTGCCCTACGATGTGATGAATCGCGAAGAAGCGGCGGAAATGGCTGAGGGCAATCCCTTCAGCTTTTTACATATCAGCAGGTCGGAAATCGATCTGCCAGAAGAGGACGCCTACAGCAGCCGGGTTTATCAGAAGGCCGCGGACAATATCGAGCGCTTTCTGGCCGACGGCGTTTTCATTCAGGAGGAAAAGCCGTGCCTGTACATCTACCGCCAGGTCATGGACGGCAGAGTGCAGACCGGCGTCGTCGCCTGCGCCAGCATCGATGCCTACGAGAACGGCGACATCCGGCGCCACGAGCTGACCCGGGTGGATAAGGAAGCCGACCGGATCCGGCATTTCGACACCTGCAGCACCAACACCGAACCGGTCTTTCTGACCTATCGCGACGATGACGGCATCAGGGCGTTTACGGAGAGCTGGACGCAGCGGCACAGCCCGTACTGCGACTTTACCGATCAAAGGGGTGTCCGTCACGGGCTCTGGATCGTGTCGGAGGCTGCGGCGATTGAGACTTTGACCCGGTGCTTTGAACGCGTGCCGAGGATGTACATCGCCGACGGGCATCACCGCAGCGCTTCAGCATATAAAGTAGGGAAGCTGCGCAGAGAGCAGCATCCGGGTTTCAGCGGAGACGAGGAATTCAATTACTTTATGGCGGTGATCTTCCCGGCGGGGGACCTGGCCATCATGGACTATAACAGGGTGGTGGCCGATCTGGCGGGAAACACGCCGGACCAGCTCTTTGAGAAGATCCGGCAGGCCGGATTCACTTTGACCGATCAGGGAGAAGCGCCTTACCGGCCGTCGGTCTGCCACGAGTTTTCCATGTATCTGGACGGCCGCTGGTATTCCATGAAGCTGGATCCGGCCTTGGTACCGCAGGATGAGATCGCGGCGCTGGACGTTTCCATCTTGCAGGATAGAGTGCTGGGTCCTGTCTTCCATATCGAAGATCCGAGAACCGACGAACGCATTGATTTTGTTGGAGGTATCCGCGGCCTTGGTGAACTGGTAAGAAGAACCGAAGGTGACATGAGGATCGCCTTCGCGGTCTATCCGGTTTCCATGGAAGAGCTGATGCACATCGCCGACTGCGACAAGATCATGCCGCCTAAGTCCACTTGGTTTGAGCCGAAGCTGGGCAGCGGACTGTTCCTGCACAGACTGTAATCTGGAACATTTGAGTATAACAGGAGACTTTGGAGGGAAAGCTACTTTCAAAGTCTTTTTTGTTGGAGGTGGCGATGATGACCCATGGGCGGAAGAGAGTGGTGACCCTGTTTTTGATTACGGCCGCGGCTGTGACAGTCCTGTGCGGCAGACTTTACTATATCCAGATCGTCTGCGGCGACGCCCTCGCGGCAGGGGCCCAGGGACAGCAGGCGATCCAGGTCTACAGCCAGGACCGGCGGGGTGTGATCTACGACAGAAATATGATACCGCTGACAGACGGCTGCCAGTGCTACTACTACCTGATAGAAAAGAGCCGGATCGATCAGGACTTCCGGCAGCTGATGGAAAGAGCCGGCGGCTGTCAGGCAGGGGCCATGGGCGAAGCTTACGTGGTGTATAAGCTGGAGCGTTTCAGCCGGATCCTCAATCAGAGGCTGGTGTCTGAGTACGGGGCCTACGCCTTCTGCTGCGGGACCCGGTACGACGACCGTCAGACGGCGGCACATCTGATCGGGTATACAGACGGGGACGGTGTGGGGCGGTCGGGTCTGGAAAAGCTGTATCAGGATCGGCTTTCCGTGGTGCCGGCGACCCTGTCTCTGACGGGAAACGGGGCGGGACAGCCGGTGCTGGGTCTGGGACTGTCTCAAAGCCGGGGAGAGGAAGCCAGCCTGCAGCCCTCTTCTCTGGTCACGACCATCGACAAGGCCCTGCAGGAGAAAGTCGAAGAGATCCTCCACGAGAAGGATATCACAGGGGCGGCGGTGGTTTTGGATACGGCTACGGGACAGGTGCTGGCCATGGCCAGCACGCCGACCTTCAATCCCAACCGGCTGGACGGATATCTGGCCTCCGACCAGGGAGAGCTGATGAATAAGGCGATTCAGGGCCAGTATCCTCCGGGGTCCGTGTTTAAGATCGCGGTGGCGGCGACAGCCCTGGAGAGCGGCCTGGCAGATCAGGATGTTACCTTTACCTGTACCGGCAGCGCGCAGATCAACGGCGTGAAGATGGTATGCGAGGGCAAGGAGAAAGGCCATGGCAAACTGAATATGGAGCAGGCCTTTGCCTGCTCCTGCAACTGCTATTTCGCCAAACTGGCCGAAAAGGCCGGGGCTGAGAATATCCTGGAGATGGCCCGGCGGCTGGGCCTCGGTCGGCAGGTGGTGGACGGCTTTCCGGGCGCGGAGGCCGGCGCTTTTCCCGCTGAGGAGGACTGTGCCTACAGCGGTCTGGCCAATCTGGCAGTGGGGCAGGGCAGCCTCCTTGTCACCCCGATCCAGATCGCAAAGATGACCAATATCATCGCTGCCGGCGGAATCAGCCACCGGACAGATGTGGTCATGAGCCAGGAGAGCAGCGAGGACGAAGGCATCAGAACTGTCACAGAGAAGACGGCGGCGGCGGTGGCCGAGATGATGAAGCAGGTCTGTCTGACCGGAACGGGGTCCGGAACCCAGGCCCACGTGTCCATCGCAGGCAAGACCGGCTCCGCAGAAGCCGGCGGCGACGTGGTCCACGGCTGGTTTACCGGCTTTTTTCCGGCGGCGCATCCCAGGTTTACGGTTACTGTCTTCGCGGAGGACGGAAAGACGGGAAGCGGCTCGGCGCTTCCCGTCTTTGAAGAAATCGTAAACTGGCTTTATTGACGCAGGCCGCAGCGCAGTTTGCCCAGGGCCTTCTTCTCAATCCTGGATACGTAGGAGCGGCTGATGTCCATGGACGCGGCGATCTCCCGCTGGGTCTTCGGCGCATCGCCGTCCAGACCGTACCGCAGGTAGATGATCTTCTTTTCCCGCGGCGAGAGCACCTGGTCCATGACCTGATACAACTCCTGGATGCGGAACTTCAGGTTTAGATTGTCAATGATCTCGTCGGGGTCGGTCCCCAGTATATCGTTGAGACTGATTTCGTTTCCGTCCTTATCTGTGCCGATGGGTAGGCTGATAGAAACCTCCTGCCGGGTCTTCTTGGCAGTCCGGATGCTCATGAGTATTTCGTTTTCGATGCACCGTGCAGCGTAGGTTGCCAGCCGCGCGGACTTCTTGCTGGTGTAGGTGCTGACCGCTTTGATCAGGCCGATGGTCCCGATGGAGATCAGGTCCTCTGGGGATGCGGCTGAATGGGTGTATTTTCTGGCAATATGAGCGACCAGACGCAGATTTCTTTCAATCAAGACGTCCTTCGCATCGGGGTCGCCAGCTTCCATAAGTTCGACGTACTTTTTTTCTTCGTTTTCTGATAGTGGCAGTGGAAAGGAACTGCTCATATATGTAACCCCCTCTTTGCCATTCAACATATGCGGAGAGAGGGGGCGAAGTGCATGGCTATCGGGAAATAGGCATGGACTTTCTTTCCTCGTACGCTGCTATCTCAGCTCGAAGGACATGCAGTCTGTGCACTGCTTCTGAGTAGGATTTGCCTCGTGGGTGCCTACGGTAATGGCGTCCAGGGTGCAGTAATTCTCCTTGGCCTCGTTGTGCATGCACTGGGACACAGTGCAGTGGATGTTGCGGTTGCATTTACAATTCATCTTTTTTTCCTCCTTCCATGTGATTTCAATCAATATTTTGCCCGCGGCGAGCAAAAATATTAATGCCTTTTGCTTGTAAGAAAAGCCAAAGAATGATATAATTTGAAGTGATATTTTGCAATCAAATAAAAAGGATCGATGTAACTGGAAGAGGCGGGCGTTTTCATTTGGAGGAAGACGATGCAGATGAAATCACTGCCGGAAAAGGAACGGCCTGTAGAGAAGGTATGGGCCGGCGGCATCAGCAAATTATCCAACGCGGAGCTGCTGGCTTTGATCCTCCATACGGGCACGAAAAACAAATCCGCCATTGGCCTGGCCGGGGACGTGCTGGCGGCATTTCCCGATGGCCTGGGAGAACTGGCCGTCTGCTGCCCGGAGGATCTGACACGTATCGCCGGCATCGGAAAGACCAAGGCCGCCGCCCTGCTGGCGGCGGCGGAGCTGGGAAAGCGAATATCGGCCCACCCGGCGGCGGAGAGGATTTCCATAGAAAATCCTGCGGACATTGCCAGGATTTTCATGGAAGAACTGCGGTACGCGAAGAAAGAATATTTTAAAAGTGTTTTGGTAAACTCGAAGGGAGGGATCCTTTCCATCGACGATATCTCGGTGGGGGAGCTTTCCAGCACGCCGGTGCATCCGAGAGAGGTGTTTCATATGGCGGTGCGCAAGAGCGCGGCGGCGGTCATCTTTGTCCACAACCACCCCAGCGGGGATCCCAGCCCCAGCAGGGAGGATGAGGTGACGACCCAGCGGCTGATTCAGGGCGGCCAGCTTTTGGGCATCCGCGTTTTGGACCACATCGTTATCGGCGACGGCAGATATGCCAGTATGCGTGAGTTGGGCCTGATCGACTGAGAATGTATTGAATATTGGAGGTAATATACATGTTTAACTTTTTTACAGCAAAGGATATGGGCATTGATCTGGGTACTGCAAATACGCTCATTTACATAAAGGACAGCGGCATCGTCCTCAACGAGCCTTCCGTCATCGCCATGGACAACCGCCGGGGCGTGACTTTGGCGGTGGGTACGGAAGCAAAGAATATGATCGGCAAAGCGCCTGCCAACATCAGCGTGGTGAGACCGCTGCAGGACGGCGTGATTTCCGACTTTGACAGGACGGCAGACATGCTGAAGGCCTTTATCGAAAAGGCAGTTCCGGCCACAAAGATGAAAAACTTCCGCGTAGCCGTGGGCGTTCCCAGCGGTGTAACCGAGGTTGAAAAACGTGCTGTAGAACAGACTGTGCGCAATATGGGCGCTACAGAGGTGTATATTCTGGAGGAACCGATGGCGGCTGCCATCGGTGCGGGCATGGATGTGGACAGCTCCACCGCCTGCATGATCGCCGACATCGGCGGAGGCACGACGGATATTGCCATCATCGCTCTGGGAGGGATCGTGGCAAGCACCTCCATCCGGCATGCCGGCGACAAGTTCAACGACGCCATCATTCAGTACATGCGCAAGAGACACGCGCTGCTTATCGGCGAAAAGACCGCCGAGTATTTGAAGATTCAGGTGGGGGCAGCCTGCCTGGATATCGACGAAAACGGCGACGAGATCATTCAGACGGTCCAGGCCAGCGGACGGGATATCATCAGCGGCCTGCCGAAGACCCTGGAGGTTTCCAACCGGGATATCATGATCGCCCTGCAGGAGTCCGTGGATATGATCATCGACGGCATCAAGTCCACCATCGAGAAGGCACCGCCTGAAATCGCCGCGGATATCGCGTCAGCGGGCATGCTGCTGTCCGGCGGCGGCGGCCTGATCCACAATCTGGACCAGCTGATCGAGAAGCGGACGGGCATGAAGGCGAGAATCGCCGAGAACGCCTACGAGGCCGTGGCTCTGGGCACGGGCATGAGCCTGAACGACATAGAGAAACTGAAGATTTATGCTACCAGCGTAAACAAAAGATAGGAAAAGAAGGGTATGAAGTGGATTAAAAGTCACAAACTAATCAGCTTTCTGCTGGCGGTCATACTGATCAGTCTGATCGTGCTCATCGCCTCTGTCGCCTCCGGCGGCAAGGGGAATTTCGTCTCCAACCTGGCGGGCAGCATTTATTCAGCCATCGAGAAGCCGGTGTCCGGTGCGGCAGGGGGCATATCGGACAACGTGTCGGGGATTTTCTCGTATAAGGAAATCCAGAAGGAGAACGAGGAGCTGCAGAAGGAAAACGAGGAATTGAAACAGCAGCTGGCGTCCATGACGCTGTCAGCCAACGAGCTGAAGGAACTGAAACAGCTGTCCAAGCTGCTGAACTATCAGGGCATCGACGGGGAGGACGATATCGTCTCCTGTGACGTCGTCTCCATGGACGGAACCAACTGGATGAACATCTTCACCATCGACTGCGGCTCGGAAAGCGGCATCGAAGAGGGGGACGTGGTCATCTGCGGCTCCGGCCTGGTCGGCAGGATCCAGTCGGTGGGCAAGGGTTGGTCCAAGGTGGTTTCCCTCATCGATGAATCCTACAAGGTCACCTTTAAGGTGTCCGGCAACCTGCAGCTGATCGGCGTCATCGAAGGCTGCAGCGACGGGATCCTGTCCGGGTTTATGCTGGATGATAAGGCGGACGTGTCGGAAGGAGACAAGCTGGTCACCTCCGGCATGGGCGTGTATCCCGCCGGCATCGAGATCGGCAAGGTCGTAAAGGTCCGCTATGACAGCAACGCTCAGCTGCAGCGGGTGGACGTGAAGCCTTCTGTGGACTTCGAGTCCCTGCAGAAAGTTGCGGTGGTGCTATGAGATATTCGCGGGCGCTGATGTTATATGTGGCGGCGTTGTTTCTGCAGCCGTTTCTATATAACCTGTTCCCGGGATTTGGGGGACAGGTGAACCTGTTTCTGTGCCTCGGTGTGGTGCTGACCTTTGTCTACGACGAGACCCTGCCGGGCATCCTCTACGGCTGCATCTTCGGCCTGCTGGAGGACGCTTTCTTCGGCATGTACGTGGGGCCGGGCGCTCTTTGTCTGACAGGAGCAGGTCTGGCGGTGCTGCTGCTGAAACATTTTGCCAATAAGGAGAACTTCATCAACATCGTATTGCTGCTGCTGTTTTCCACATGGCTGTATGCGTCCCTGTACTGGTGCATCTATGCGGCGCTGGGAAGTCCGTACAGCTATCTGTATGCCATGAAGACGCTGCCGCTGCCCCTGGTGCTCAACCTTGTGGCGGGAGGCGCGCTCTATCTGGTTTTGATAAAAAGGGTTATGAAGCATAGAAGAGATAGGTACTTTCGATGAACAAAAATAGAAATCAACGGCTGTTCAGCTCCCGATACAGACAGATCATCGGCGTGATCCTGATCCTGGTTCTGATTCTGGGAGTCAGGCTCTTTGTCGTGACGATTCTGCAGCACGACCGCTGGTCGGCAGAGGCATCGGATCAGAATACCAAGGTGATTACGACAGCCGCACCGCGGGGGAATATCTACGACCGGAACGGCGTACTGCTGGCCGGAAACAAGCAGGTGTTCACGGTCAACTTCAACGCCAGCTCTCTGACCACGGAGGAGATCAATGAGGCGTCTCTGGAGCTGATCAACACCCTGATCGAAAACGGGGATGCGTATACCGATAATTTCCCGATCAAAATCACATCTGAGGGGAAGTTCTATTACACCTATAAGCAGAAGATCACCAAATGGCTGAAAAAACAGGGATTCCCTACGGATCTGACGGCGAAGGAAGCCTTCGGCCGTCTGTGCAGCCAGTACGGTCTGGACGACAGTGACAGCGCCCGCTACGATTCCATGGAAACGCTGCAGGACAAGTACGGTCTGGATCCGCCGATCTCCGTGCGCAGCATGAAGTACACCTATGACAACGAGCTGGAGACCTTCCTGGGAAAGTTCGGCTTTACCCAGGATGAGATCGACGAAGGCATTTCCGCGGAAGACTGTTTCAGACAGCTGCGGGAGAACTACAAAATCGACGAGTCGCTCAGCGACAGAGAGGCGCGGAAGATCTTCATCATAAGAAACGAGATCGCTACCAACGGATTCACCCGTTACCAGCCGATCAAGATCGCTTCGGATGTCAGCGAGGAGACCATCGTCTTCGTTGAAGAGTCCGGCATCAAAGGGGCTGAGATCGCTTCTGAAACAGAGAGATACTATCCGTACAAGAACGTTGCCTGCCACATTCTGGGCTACATGGGCGCCATTTCGGAAAGTGAAGCGGAGTACTATATCGATGAGCTGGGCTACAGCGCATCCGACCTGGTGGGCAAGGACGGCATTGAAGCGGCGATGGAGGAGAAACTTCACGGCACGGCCGGGACCAAAAGGATCCAGGTGAACAGCAGCGGTGAGTATGTGATGACGCTGGATGAATCGGAAGCGGAAAAGGGCTCCGACGTCTACCTGACCATTGATGTGAATTTACAAAAGACGACAGAGGAGGCTCTGGAATCGGGCATTAACAAAGCATCCAACAGCCGCAGCGGCGCAGCCGTGGCCCTTGAGGTTGAAACCGGAGATGTGCTGGCCTTGGCCAGCTATCCGACCTATGACCCAAACATCTTTGCCAACGGCATTTCGGAAGAGGCCTGGGAATCGGTGCAGAAGGAAAACGAACGGGATCAGTTCGGTCCGGCGCCTCTGTACAACAACGCCACCATGGCGGCAGTACAGCCGGGTTCCACCTTTAAGCCGATCACGGCATTGGCCGCGTTGCAGGCAGGTCTGGATCCATACCGGTACATCTATGACGATCTGTATATCGAATACGGGGACAAGGTCTTCGGCTGCTCCAACTACAACGACGGACTGGGCAGCCACGGAAGCGAAAATCTGGAATGGGGTATCGGAAATTCCTGCAACTATTACTTTTACTGTATCGCCACCGGCAAAGATTGGGGAACCGGCTCCTCACTGGGCTATTCCATGACGGCGGAGGATCTGCTGGAGACGGCGGAACAGTTCGGTCTGGCCGGAGAGACGGGAATCGAAATCGGCGAAGTGGTAAGCGCGGCTCCGTCTGCGGAGCAGAAGATGGAAGCACAGAAGCTTAACGTTCGGGAGTACCTGTACAACAACGCCCATAAGATCTTCCCGGCCGAGGTGGCGGATGACTATGACCGCCTCAGAAAGAACCTGTATACCATAGCGGACTAGGCAGAGGAAAATCCGGAATACAGCGAGTTGATCGAGATGCTGGATGAGCAGACCGATGTAGTGGACAGCCAGCTGGAGCTGGTAGCCGCCAGGGTCAAGTTCGACTACTTCAACCAGGCGGCCTGGGGCATCGGCGACCAGTTCAACCTTTCCATCGGACAGGGCGACAACGCCTATACGCCGCTGCAGATGGCCAACTATGTGGCTACCCTGGGCAACGGCGGCGTCCGCAACCAGGTCAGCCTGGTCAGCGGCGTGGAAGGCGAAGGCGCCAAGGTGAAGGATGACCCGGTGGATCTGGGCATCGACCAGAGTACGCTGGACGAGGTGATCAAGGGCATGAAGCGTGTGTGCACCAGCGGTACGCTGTCCGGCGTGTTCAGCGGCCTGTCTTACGAAGTGGCGGGCAAGACCGGCACGGCGGAGAACCAGTCCATCAAACAGCCGAAGAGCGAGGTCTCCTACGTAAAATCCCAGCTGTCATACCTGAACAGCGCCGCGGGAACCTCCGTGACCTGGACCAAGGTGAAGAAGACCATGGAGCAGATGATGGAGGACGAGCCGGATCGGTACGGAACGGAAGACGATACGGTGGACGAAGCGTTGATCAAGGCCAGCAACTATAAGATCACGCAGAGCATGATCGACAGCGGCAAGGACGGCTACGACTACTTTGCGTGGACCATCGCCATGGCGCCTGCCGACAACCCGAAGATCGCGGTGGCCGTCATGCTGGTGGAGGGGGGCTACTCTTCCAACGCCGCGCCGGTGGCCAGGGACATCATCGAAGCGTACATGAGCGCTTATGACGAAGAGGATATCGCCGTATACGAGATCGATCAGAACGGAACCAACAAGGTGCAGTAGAAGCCATGTGCAAGGGAAATACCATGTGAACGCAAAAGCCGCATGAAAACGGATGAGAACACACGGAAACAGATATAGGAATTTACGTTATAGTTATAACGGGAGGAACAAATGGGCAGAGTTTTTTTAATCGCATCTGGAAAAGGCGGGACAGGAAAATCCATGTTTGCTGTCAACTTCGGAGCCACCCTGGCGGGAAGAGGCAGCAGCGTGGTTTTGGTGGATATGGACCTGGGGCTGCGGAATCTGGACCTGTATTTCGGACTGGAAAACCACGTGGTCTACGACGTCTATGATGTTTTGACCGGCGTATGCCGGATCAAGCAGGCTCTGATACGGGACAAACGGTTTGACGACCTGTATCTGATGGCGGCTCCGCCGTCCAGGGATGATGGAACTCTGACGCCTCTCCACCTGCAGGTCCTGTGCGAAAAGCTGAAGAATACCTATGATTACGTGATCATAGACGCGCCGTCCGGCATCGACGACGGACTGGTTCTGGCGGCGGCAGGAGTGGATGCCGCTGTTTTGATCACCACGCCGGAATACGCCGCCCTGCGGGATGCCGACTCTTTGGACCGGGAGCTGCTGCACATGGGAATACAGGAGCGTTACGTGGTGCTGAACAAAGTCATCGCCGAGATGATGAACGCCGGATACGCGCCGCGGCTGCGGGAGATTACATCTATGCTGCACCCGCCTCTGGCGGGGATCATCCAGTACGATGAAAATATCCAGATTTCCACCAATCTGGGCGTTCCCATCGTCCTGAAGCCGGGCACCTACATCGAAGAGAACTTCCAGCGCATCACGGGAAGGATCACAGAACAGGTATAACGGAGACAGCTGGCGCAGAGACAGCTGCAGTGGAAATAGACTTCACAGAAATAGAGTTTACAGAGATCGAGCTCACGGGGATTGAGCTCACAGAATTTGAGCTCACAGAGATCGTAATAACGGGGAAAAAACGCGTGCCGACGTATGAGCGATACGGGAGCGCGCGTTTTGTTGTGCTTTTCTTAGAAGTTGATGGCTTTGCTGCGCATGCCTACGTCCAGCACCAGTCCCAGGGCCAGCATGTTGGATATGATGGACGAGCCGCCGGAGCTGAGGAAGGGCAGGGTAATGCCGGTGACAGGCATGAGCCCCATGGTCATGGCGATATTTTCGAAGACCTGGAAGGTGAACATGCCGATGACGCCGACCACCACCAGCGCGCCGTAGAAATCCAGCGCATCCCGGACGATGGTCGCCATGCGGGTCAGCAGTATGGTGAACAGGCCGATGACCACCAGGCCGCCGATCAGCCCCAGTTCCTCTCCGATGACGGAAAAGATGAAATCAGAGGACTGTACGGGAATGAAGTCCAGCTCTTTCTGGGTGCCGTTGAACAGCCCCTTGCCGGTGATGCCTCCGGAACCGATGGCTACCTTGGACTGCCAGACCTGATAGTTGCCCGAAAGATCCAAATTGTCGGGATGCAGGAAGGCTTCGATTCTCTCCTTTTGATAGTCGGCCATGAATACGTAGGCTACCGGGACGGCGGCCAGGACCAGGGCGAAGAACTTGCCGAAGACCTTCAGATCGATGCCCGCAAAGAAAACCATGACCACCCAGATGGCTGCGAAGACCAGGGCACTGCCCAGATCCTCCTTCAGGACGATGATGATGATCGGTGCGGCAGCGATGCCCGCTTTCAGAAGCCCTTTGAAGTTGTACAGCATGTCCCGGTTCTCGCTGAGATAGCCTGCCAGGATCAGGATGTACAGGATCTTGACGATCTCAGAAGGCTGCACCGTGGTGAAGCGCAGGTTAATCCAGGAACGGGCGCCGTAAAGCTCTACGCCGAGGCCGGGTATGTATACCAGAAGCAGCAGAGCGATGGACAGCAAATATAGATATTTCTCCATGCCGAAGAACATGTTGTAGTTGAAATGGAGGATGATGCAGACGGCGACCAGACCGATCAGATAGGCGGCAATCTGCACGATGACCTCACGGCTGAAGAAGCCGCTCTGGATCTGCGTACTGCCGATCATCAAAATGCTGATTCCGGCGAGAAGTACGGTCACTGCTATGAGGATTTTATCGATATTTTTTAGCAAATTTGAAAAATTGTTCATAGTTTTCCCCTCTTGTTCTTGACATAATGTCGACTACAACATTATAATATATGTTGTGCGAATATAGCAAGATTTAATTCCGTAATGCATTTTTTTTTTACTAAAAAAACCTTAACGATAGAGGGCTTGATGAGGTCCCGCTTTGGGAGAGCGGGACAAGGCATGACAGGAACAATTTAATAGAAAAGGAGGTGCTTTTATGTCTCCAATAATATGGATTATTGTTTGCATAGTACTATTGGCCGTAGGGCTATTGGTCGGATATATCCTGCGTAAGAACATCGGAGAGAAGGCTATCGGCAGTGCAGAGCAGAAGGCCAGAAACCTGATCCTGGACGCGGAGAAGAAGTCCGAAACTATCAAGAAAGAGATTACATTAGAAGCAAAAGAGGAAGCGCACCGCATGCGCACTGAGGCAGAGAGAGACGTCAGAGAAAGAAGAGCGGAAGTCCAGCGCTCGGAAAGGCGGCTGATCCAGAAGGAGGAATCCGTCGACCGCAAGCTGGAAAACATTGAGAAAAAAGAAGAAAGCATTACTAAGCACGAACAGGAAATTCTGGAAAAGAAAAAGGAACTGGATGGTTTTCTTGAGAAGAGGATCGAGGAGTTGGAAAAGATCTCCGGTCTTACCGTGGACCAGGCGAAGGCCCTTTTGTTGGACGAGATCGAGAAGGATGTACGCCACGATGCGTCCCTGATGATCAAGGAAATCGAGTCCAAGGCCAAGGAGGACGCCGACAAGCGGGCAAAGGAGATCATCACCGGAGCCATTCAGCGATGCGCGGCGGATCACGTGGCGGAGAGCACGGTATCTGTGGTGGCGCTTCCTAACGACGAGATGAAGGGAAGAATCATCGGTCGCGAGGGCCGCAACATCAGAGCCATCGAAACTCTGACGGGCGTCGACCTGATCATCGATGACACGCCGGAAGCCGTCATCATCTCCGGCTTTGATCCTGTGAGAAGAGAGATCGCCAGGATCGCTCTGGAGAAGCTCATCGTCGATGGAAGAATCCACCCTGCCAGAATTGAGGAAATGGTGGAAAAGGCTGAGAAAGAGGTGAAATCCATCATCAAAGAGGAAGGCGAACAGGCCACCTTTGAGGTGGGTATCCACAATCTGCATCCGGAGCTGGTCAAGCTGCTGGGCAGACTGCGGTACAGAACTTCTTACGGCCAGAATGTTCTGAAGCATTCTATCGAAGTGGCTCACCTGGCCGGTCTGATGGCTGGCGAGCTGGGGCTGGATGTAAAGCTGGCGAAGCGGGCCGGCCTGCTTCACGATATCGGAAAGTCTCTTGACCACGAGTACGAAGGTACCCACGTGGACATCGGTATCCAGGTGCTGAAGAAGTACAAGGAATCCGAGGCCGTCATCAACGGCATGGCCGCTCACCACGGTGATTACGAGCCGAAGAGCATGGAGGCCGTGCTGATCGCGGCAGCCGACGCGCTGTCTGCCGCAAGGCCGGGTGCCAGACGGGAAACGCTGGACGCATACATCAAACGCCTTGAAAAGCTGGAGGAGATCGCCAATACTACGAAAGGCGTCGACAAGTCCTTCGCAATTCAGGCGGGCAGAGAGATTCGCATCATCGCCAAACCGGAAGAGGTCAACGATGAGAACATCGTTCTGCTGGCGAGAGAGATCTCCAAGAAGATCGAATCTGAGCTGGAATATCCGGGTCAGATCAAGGTCAACGTGGTCAGAGAGACCAGAGCGATCGATTACGCCAAGTAATCAGGGCTGTCAATTTTATGCAGTACATGAAGCTGCCTCGTGGATGATTTGTCCGGGGGCAGTTTTTTTCTGAATGGCGTACGGTGCGCCGCCGGCCCGGCTTCCGGAGAAGGCGGGCCGGCCGGCAGTAGTCCCTTCTTGTAAATGGCAGGAAGGTGTGATAGAATAGCAACCAGAATAAAACAAAAGACAGAATAGATACGAGGAGGCATACATGATCGTATATTTAGATAACAGCGCTACGACACGGCAGTACGACCAGGTCACAGAGGTGATGACCAAGGCGATGAGAGACATCTACGGAAATCCGTCGTCCCTGCACGCCATGGGTCTGGCCGCCGAGAAGGAGGTCCGCAGCGCGCGGAAGGCTGTCGCGTCGTCTCTGTCCTGCCGTGAGGAGGAGATCGTGTTCACCTCCGGCGGCACAGAAAGCGACAATACGGCCATCTTTGGCGTCGCCCGGGCGCGCAGGCGGGAGGGCAGGCGGATCATCACCACCAAGGTGGAGCATCCGGCCGTGCTGGAAGCCTGCAAAGTCCTGGAGCAGGACGGCTGCGACGTGGTCTATATCGATGTAGACGATCAGTGCCGTCTGAATATGGACCAGCTGAAGGACGCGGTCAACGACGAGACCGTTCTGATCTCCGTCATGGCTGTCAACAACGAGGTGGGAACCATCATGCCCCTCTCTGACGTGGCCGCGGCGAAGGGCCGGGCGCTGTTCCACGCTGACGCCGTCCAGGGCTACGGAAAAGTGAGCCTTCATAATACCGGCGCGGACCTGATTTCCCTGAGCAGCCACAAGATCCACGGGCCAAAGGGCGTCGGCGCCCTGTACATCCGCAAAGGCGTCAACCTGCCGGCTTTCATGGTGGGGGGCGGACAGGAGAAGCACCGCCGCTCCGGCACCGAGAACGTTCCGGCCATCATAGGCTTCGGCGAGGCCAGCCGTCTGGCCGAGCAGCGTTTTGATCAAAGGGTGTCCGCCATGGCGCTGGCGAGACGTCGTTTGCTCGACGGTCTTAGAGACCGGATCGGCGACATTCGGATCAACAGCCCTGAAGACGGCGCGGCCTCCGTGCTCAACGTGTCCTTCCTGGGCTGCAGGGGCGAGGTCCTGCTCCACACCTTGGAACAGGACGGCATCTACGTGTCCACCGGTTCCGCCTGCTCCTCCAACAAAAAAGGAAGGAGCCACGTGCTGACCGCCATGGGGCTTTCCGACAAAGAGATCGAGGGAGCCATACGGTTCAGCTTCAGCGAGTTCAATACGCCGGAGGAGATGGATTACGTGACGGAGAAAGTGAAGAGCGCCGTAGAACGGTTCCGCCGGCTGGGCAGCTTCCGCTGATGAAGGAAAACTGCCTTGCGGGGCAGACGCATAGAAAGGAATTGAACATGAACGAGCAGAATATTTTTATCGTCCGCTGCGGTGAGGTGGCCCTGAAGGGGATGAACAAGCCGTATTTTGAGCGGATGCTGGTGGAGAGGATCAAAAAAAACGTAAAGGATTTTGATGGCGTAGATGTGAGACGTCACGAGGGCCTGATCTTTGTCCGCGCGGATAAAAAACACGACAAGGAACAGCTGATCCGCCAGATCTCCAGGGTCTTCGGCGTGGCATCCATCAGCCCGGCCGTGGAAGCGGAGAGCCATTTAGACGCCATCGGTGAGGAAGCCGTGAAATACATGATGGAGCTGATCGAGACCAAAGGGATCAAGACCTTTAAGGTGGAGGCCAAGCGGGCGGACAAGAACTTTCCGGTCAAGTCTCCGGACATCGCCCGCATCATCGGCGCCAAGGTTCTGATCGGCTGCAAGGTTCTGAAGGTGGACGTCCACAACCCTGACGTCTATCTGTTCGTGGACGTGCGCCACGACAAGTCCTATATCTACCAGCAGAAGATCGCCGGCTTCGGCGGCCTGCCGCTGGGCACCAACGGCAAGGGCATGGTGCTGCTGTCCGGCGGCATCGACAGCCCGGTGGCAGCATGGATGATGGCTAAGCGGGGCATGCTGCTGGAAGCCGTTCACTTCCATTCGTACCCGTATACCAGCCAGCGGGCTCAGGAGAAGGTGGAGGACCTTGCCAGGATCGTCGCCTCCTACTGCGGCAATTTCAAGATGCATGTAGTCAACCTGCTGCCGATCCAGGAGCAGATCGTCCAGAACTGTCCGGAGGAGGAGACCACCATACTGGTCCGTCGGTTTATGATGCGCATCGCTGAGAAGCTGGCGGAAAAGCACCGGGCCATGATGTTGATCACCGGCGAGAATCTGGGCCAGGTGGCCAGCCAGACGGCGGAGGCCCTGGTCGTCACCGACGCCTGCGTCAAGATGCCGGTCATGCGGCCACTGATTGCCATGGACAAGGTGGACATCATGGAGAAGGCCGAGGAAATCGGAACCTTTGAGACGTCTATCCAGCCTTACGAGGACTGCTGCACCGTATTCCTGCCGAAACACCCGACCACCAAGCCGAAGCTTGACCGGATTCTGGCGTCGGAGAGCAGGCTGGACGTAGAAACCCTGGTTGATGCCGCTGTGGCTTCTGCCGAGATCGTACACATAGAGGCCGAATAGCCGCAGCCCCTGCATTTTGGGGAACCCCCTGACGGACACCCTTTGATGGATTCGACAAAAATAGTGCCGTTCCCCCTTTTTCTCTTAAAGACAAAACCCTGGCGGTTGGATTATAATAGAGGAAGAGGGGGTTTTTCTATGGATACGATTTTTTATTTGCAGGACGATACGCTGGTAGCCACTTTGTCCGGCGAGATCGACCACCACAGCGCAGACCGGATACGCGGCGACATCGACGATGAGCTGCAGCTGTACGACGTAAAAAATCTGGTCTTCGACTTTTCTGATGTGACATTTATGGACAGCTCCGGCATCGGGGTGGTCCTGGGGCGATATAAGAAGATACAGGCCATGGGCGGCACGGTAGCTATACGAGGGGCCGGCAGGCTGGTCAGGCAGATTCTGGAGATGTCCGGGGTGTTTCTGCTGGAGGGCTGCACGGAGGAACGGACAGATGAGAAAAGGGAAGGAGTAAGCGATGGAAAAAAATGTAGTCACCATAGAGTTTGAAGCGCTGCCTGAGAATCAAAGCTTCGCGCGGTCTGTCGCCGCGGCCTACATCAGCGTGGCGGATCCCACGGTGGAAGAACTGACGGAGGTAAAGACCGCGGTCAGCGAGGCGGTCAGCAACGCCATCATCCACGGCTATCAAAAGCGGGGAGCGGGCAGGATCGCCATGGAGATGAAGTTTACGGATCGTGACAGGGTGTGGATTAAGATCACGGACTGGGGCTGCGGCATCGCCGACGTGGAGAAGGCCAGACAGCCCATGTATTCCACCGGCGGTGACATGGAGATGAGCGGCATGGGATTTACGGTAATGGAGAGTTTTTCTGACAAAGTGCTGGTGGAGTCGGAGCCGGGAGTGGGGACCTCGGTGACTTTGATCAAGTGCCTGGACACCTACTATGACCTGTAAGTATGTGCCGGTCTCTAAGGAAGATACATATGCTTTGATCCGCCTGGCCCAGGCCGGCGACGAGGACGCCAAGGCGAGCCTGTGCCGGCAGAATACGGGGCTGGTGAAGAAGATCGCCCTGAAGTTCGCGGTGGGGGAATACGAGCTGGACGACCTGATCCAGATCGGCTACATCGGCCTCCTGAAGGCGGTCTACAAGTTTGAGACGGGATATGACGTGATGTTTTCCACCTATGCAGTTCCCATGATCATGGGTGAATTGAAGCGGTACTTTCGCGATACGGGCAAGATCAAAGCCAGCCGCAGTCTGAAATCGGAGATCAGCACGCTGAAAAAGGTCCAGGAGCAGCTGACGGCGTCGGGGGGAACCTCGCCGCGGATCAGCGAGATCGCCGACGCCATGGGGATCAGCAGTGAGCACGTGATCGAGGTCATGGAAGCTGCGTCGGCCCTGGGCAGCGTGGTAAGCCTGGATAACCAGCTGGTAGAGGAGGAGTACGACGCGTACTACAGCGAGGCCTCCCCGGAGAACAACCTGGACAGCATCATGATCAAAAAGGAGATCGGCAGTCTGGCGGACCGGGAGAAGCAGGTCATCGTCCTGCGCTATTACCGGGACATGACCCAGCAGGAGATCGCCAAGATCCTGGGGGTATCTCAGGTCCAGGTGTCCCGGATCGAGAAGCGGGCCCTGGAACAGATCAGACAAAAAATGGCAGAATAAAGAAAAATAACGGGTTTACAAAAGGATAAAAGGTGAGTTGAAAACGGCTCACCTTTGTCGTTTCGACATTTTGTGCTATTTCATGCAAAAATGGCTTGCAAAAAACCCAAAAAAGTGGTTTACTATATATGTATGCTGTGTTATTTTTGTAACAAACCAAAAGCATAAAGTGACGGGGTTTATAAAATTTCCTTCATGAGGAAGGACCGTTATTATTATTTAAGGAGGCATTTACATGAACTTTCAACTGACGAAGGAACAAGAATTCGTAAGAAAAATGGTAAGCGACTTTGCCACTAACGAAGTTGAACCGTTAGCTGCAGACATCGACAAGGAACACAGATTCCCGGTTGAGACTGTAGAAAAGATGGCAAAGTACGGCTTGATGGGCATTCCGTTCCCGACTGAATACGGTGGAGCAGGCGGCGACGAGCTTTCTTACGCAATCACAGTAGAAGAGCTGGCAAAGAAGTGCGCTTCTACCGCTGTCATTGTTTCAGCACACACTTCCCTGTGCTGCTGGCCGATCTATCACTATGGTAATGACGAACAGAAGGCGAAGTATCTTCCGGACCTGCTGGCCGGCAAGAAACTGGGCGCTTTCGGTCTGACCGAGCCTAACGCAGGAACCGACGCTTCCGGACAGCAGACGAGAGCTGAGCTGGTTGACGGAAAGTGGATCTTAAACGGAGCGAAGGTATTCATTACCAACGGCGGATATGCTGACGTTTTCGTTATCATGGCTATGACGGACAAGAAGAAAGGAAACCACGGTATTTCTGCGTTCATCGTAGAAAAGGGCGATCCTGGCTTCTCCATCGGCAAGACCGAAGACAAGATGGGTATCCACGCTTCCTCCACGACAGAACTGATCTTCCAGAACTGCGCAATTCCTGAGGACAGACTGCTCAGCCAGGTTGGCGAGGGCTTCAAGATCGCAATGTCCACACTGGACGGCGGCCGTATCGGTATCGCTTCCCAGGCTCTGGGTATTGCACAGGGTGCATTCGACGTAACAGTTGAATACATGCAGCAGAGAAAACAGTTTGGCAAGAAGCTGTCCCAGATGCAGGCACTGCAGTTTGAGATGGCAGAACTGAAGACCAGAATCGAAGCAGCCAGACTGCTGGTTTACAAGGCAGCTTCCACACTGGATGCCGGCCTGCCTTACGGCGAAGAAGCCGCGATGGCTAAGTTGTTTGCTGCAGAGACAGCTATGGCTGTAACGACCAAGTGCGTACAGTTCCACGGCGGCTATGGTTACACTGCGGATTATCCTGTTGAAAGAATGATGAGAGACGCTAAGATTACTGAGATCTACGAAGGAACTTCCGAAGTACAGAAGATGGTAATCGCTGGTAAGACTTTCAAGAAATAAGATCGTAGGAGGGAATAATAATGGCATTTAAGATTATCGTATGTGCAAAACAGGTACCAGATACTAACGTTATCAAAATTAACCCGAAGACTGGTACACTTATCAGAGACGGCGTTCCGAGCATTCTGAACAACGATGATGCGAACGCTTTGGAAGAAGCATTAAAGATTAAGGATAAATATGACGATGTTACGGTTACCGTCATCTCCATGGGACCTCCTCAGGCATCCGATCTGCTGTTTGAGTGTATTGCCAAAGGTGCTGACGAAGGCATCCTGATCTCCGACAGAGCTGTCGGCGGTTCCGATACATGGGCTACCTCCAACACACTGGAAGCCGCGATCAGAAAATGGGAGAAGGACAACGGACCTGCGGATCTGATCTTTGCAGGACGTCAGGCAATCGATGGAGATACCGCACAGGTTGGTCCTCAGATCGCTGAGAAGTTAGACCTGCCTCAGGTTACATACGTGGAAGAATTCGAAATCGCTGACAATCTGAAAGACATCACAGTGAAGAGACAGATGGAAGATGGTTATGAACTGATCGGTATCCAGACTCCTTGCATGCTGACAGCGATCAAAGAGCTGAATGAGCCTAGATACATGAACATGGCCGGCATCTTCGGAGAGAAAGATATCAAGGTTTGGAATGCGAAGGATATCGAGGTTGACCTGAACAAGGTTGGTCTGGAAGCTTCCCCGACAAACGTATTCAGATCCTTCACACCGGCGCCGAAGGCTCCTGGCCAGGTTATTAACGGAGATACCGAAAATGAACAGGCAAAGAACCTGCTGATCCAGCTGAAGGGTAAGCACATCATCTAATCTGAAGGAGGAATAACAATGGCTGTTGAAATTTTAAAAGATAAATGTATTGGTTGCGGACAGTGCTTTAAATCATGTCCGTATGATGCTTTTGAATTTGAAGCATATGATGGCAACAAGCTGGGCAAGGTTGCCAAGATCAACGCAAAGTGTTCATCCTGTAACCAGTGTCTGACTGCTTGCAGATTCGGCGCGATTCAGGAAGTGAAACAGGAATCGAAAGTAGACCTCTCCGCTTACAAGCACATCTGGGTATTTGCTGAGCAGAGACAGGGAAAACTTCAGAACGTAGCGCTTGAGCTGCTGGGCGAAGGCAAGAAGCTGGCGAAGGATATCAGCGATGATACACAGATCTGTGCAGTTCTGATCGGCAACAACATCGATCATCTGGCTCAGGAGTGCTTCGAATACGGCGCTGACAAAGTTTACGTGGCTCAGGATCCATTACTGGAGAACTTCACTACAGATGGATATACCAAGGTCATGAAACAGCTGATCGACGAGTATAAGCCGGAAATCGTTCTGTACGGTGCTACGCACATCGGCCGTGACGTTGCGCCTCGTATCGCAGCGAGATGCAACACAGGTCTGACCGCTGACTGCACACACCTGGACGTTAAGGTTTCCAAGTACATCGAATTCGCAAAAGCAAACACCACACTGGATACTTCCACACTGGATCCTAACGATACGGACACCGGCATCAAGCAGACTCGTCCGGCTTTCGGCGGCAACCTGATGGCTACCATCATCTGCCCGAAGACCAGACCGCAGATGTCCACCGTAAGACCTGGCGTAATGCAGAAGATGGAGAGACAGGTTGGCGCTACCGGCGAAGTCGTAAACGTGAAGCCTGATATCTCCAAGGAAGACATCAGAATCGAGATCAAGGATATCGTGAAGTCCGCGAAGGAAATGGTATCCCTGACTGACGCTAAGATCATCTGCTCCGGCGGACGTGGTCTGGGCGATCCTTCCGGTTTCGAGCTGATCAAGAAGTTCGCTGACAAGGTTGGCGGCGTAGTCGGTTCCTCCCGTGCAGCAGTAGATGCCGGTTGGATCGATCAC
>CAZGED010000005.1:7393-27599 GCA_964525085.1 uncultured Senimuribacter sp. | reverse complement strand
GGTCTTCACCGCGCCGTCCATTTCCCAGAGAGCTGCCATCCACGCCCTGCGCCACAGAGCAGAGGTACAGCCGCCGATGGTGGAGGAATACAGGAAGCGGATGTTCTACGCGGCGGAGCGGATCAACCAGATTCCGAAGCTGTCAGTGCTGTATCCGCCGAAGGGAAGCTTCTACCTGTTCATGAACATCAAGGAGACGGGGCTTTCCAGCGCAGAGGCCGCGGACAGGATTTTAGAAGAGGCCCACGTACTGATGCTGCCGGGGGACGCTTTCGGCGCCTGCGGAGAAGGGTATGTGCGCATCGCCTGCACGGTCAATGTGGACACCCTGAAGGAAGCCTTTGACCGGATTGAAAAGATCCCGTTCTAACTTTTATAGGTCTGTTGCGGCGGACGGAGAGCCTGCAGCATTCTGTCCGCTGTAAAGGAAAAATACATGTACATTTGAGAAAGGAGAAAACCATGAGCGAGAGTAACAATGCAAACGCCGTTCCAGAAGAAACTGTTACGGCGGTGGAACTCGAACCCGTCAAGAACTCGAATATCGCCAAATTTATCATCGCATCTGTGGTGGGTATCTTCCTGTTCTTGATCCCCATTCCGAAAGGAACGACTTTTACCATCCCCATCGGTATCGTCATTGACTGGGTAAAAGCCCTTTTGAAGCTGGAGACCGTAAACCTGTCCTATGTGGCTGTCGTGGCTTTTGTCACAGTTTCAACGATACTGACGATCATCAACAAATTATTTAAACCGCACTTTATTCAGAAAAGCGAGATGATGAACAAGATCTTCTCACCATCGCCGCTGTATTTTGTCAGCCGTATCGTCGGTCTGATCATCGTATGGATGGTATACTTCGGGGTAGGTCCTGAAATGGTTATATCCGGTGCGACAGGCGGCTCCATGCTGGACGTATCGGGAACACTGATCTCTGTTATCCTATGTATCGCGTTCCTGATGCCGCTGCTGACAGACTTCGGCATCATGGAGTTCGTGGGTGTACTGCTGAGAAAGGTGGTACGCGCTCTGTTTACCGTACCTGGCCGTTCCGCCATCGACCTGGTCACTTCCTGGCTGGGAACTTCCAACGCGGCAGCGATCCTGACTACGGGGCAGTATGAATCCGGATTCTATTCAGCGAGAGAGGCTGCTACGATCTCCTGCAACTTCTCCTTCGTTTCCATTCCGTTCTGCTACGTCATCGCGACTTTGATCGGCGTGGAAGAGAAGTTCACCATCTTCTATCTGATCAGCCTGATCGGAGGCGTCATCCTGGCTATGATCATTCCGCGGATCCCGCCTCTGAGATGGATCCCGGATACTTACGATGAGATCTCCGGCAAGAGAATCAGCGAACAGGTACCGCAGGGCGTGTCCAAGCTAAAGTGGGCGCTGAACCTGGCAGGCCACAGAGCGGAGAGCGCTACGCTGAAGGGTGTCGGACAGTCCGGCCTCCGCGTTTACGCCACCATGTTCCTGGATCTGATCCCGGTGGTTATGGCCTGGGGAACCATCGTCCTGATCCTGGTAGAATACACGCCGGTCTTCGACGTGGTATCCATTCCATTTGGCTGGCTCATGGACGTATGCGGCATTGAAGGCGCAAAGGAGCTCGCTCCGACCATGCTGGTAGGCTTTGCTGACCAGTACATTCCGCCTCTGATGCTGGCAGATTACGCAGTCGAACGGACCCGTTTCATCCTGGGCTGCGCGTCCCTGTTGCAGATCATCTACATGACAGAAGTAGGCTTGATCGTATTGAAGTCCAGAGTACCGGTAAACGTAGGACATCTGTTCCTCGTGTTCCTGGAGAGAACCGTCATCGCGATTCCTCTGGTAACGATATTGACCAATCTGCTTGTGACATTCTGAGAAACTGCCGATATCGATCCGCAGCTTCCCGTCAAGCTCAAATCAAAAGACCGCCGGAAGGCGGTCTTTTGTGGTTCTTGCAGTTTTTGCTCTGCGGTTTCTTTGATCTCTGTGCGTCTTTGACTCAATCCTTTGCCGCCGCATCGTCGATCATGGACACCTTGATTTTCCCGAGATGCTGCTGTATGGCTTCTATGGCCGCGTCCGGATCGTGCTGTTCGATGGCACTGATGATGGCAGCGTGTTCTCTGTAGATATTGTCGATGGAATCCCCTTCAAAGTAGGAGAGGCGGACGCTGCGCTCGATGAACCGGTTCATCAGATAGGAAAGATTTTCCATGGTATTGTAGAGCAGGGTGTTTCCCGCGATTCTGACGATCTCCAGGTGAAAGCTTTGGTCAAAGGACGCTTTGGCTGCCGCGTCTCTTCCCGCCATCATCTGCTTCAGATTGGTGCGCAGAGCCAGGATATCCGTGGGGGAAGCCGTTTCCGCGGCTTTACGGACGGCGTAGCTTTCCAGACAGATCCGCATTTCGTACAGCTCCTGCTGGGTGCCGTGGTTGAGTATGAAGGACAGAGAAAGAGGCTCGAAATAGCTGGATTGGATGTTGTTGACGATGAAGTTGCCCCGTCCGTGCTGCCGTTCCACCAGCCCAAGCATTTCCAGAGATTTCAAAGCTTCCCGCAGGGCAGGCCGCCCGATGCCCAGCCGCTCGGTCATTTCCCGCTCCGGCGGAAGCTTGTCCCCTTCGGAAAGCTCGCCGTCCAGGATCATCTTCTGGATATGGCGGATGACCTGATCGGACATTTTACTGCTTTCCCTGTTGTCGTGATTGCCGCTCCTGTCACGGTCTTTTTCGTCGGCATGAGCCTTCACATGTTCTTCCATGACACTGTCCTCCCTTTGAAAGATCTCCTGCCGACATTATAGCGGAAACGGGAAGAAAAATCAATGAATGGCCAAAAAAGTATTGCAACGAAAGAAAACCTGTTGTACAATACAAGTGGTAAGACCACTTGAAAAAATACAGGAAACAGGAAACAAAGGAGGCGGCAAAGAGAGGCAGATATGAACATTCTCGTTTTGATCAAAGAAGTCCCTGACATGGAAAAAGTCAGGTTTGACAGCGAGCGGGGCGTAGTGGACCGGTCTTCCGCACCGGCGGAGATCAATCCCTTTGATGAAAGCGCGCTGCAGGCCGCCCTGGAGCTGAAGAAAACGTACGGCGCGCACGTAACCGCCATGACCATGGGGCCGCCCCGTGCGGAGCAGACCCTGCAGGACGCCTATGCCAGAGGCGCCGATGCCTGCATTCTTTTGACGGACAGGGCCTTTGGCGGTTCTGATACCATTGCCACATCGAGAACCCTGGCAGCCGCCATCGCGGAGGGCGAGTACGATCTGATCCTCTGCGGAGAAAAGTCTGTAGACGGCGATACAGCCCAGGTAGGCGCGGAGACAGCGGCCCTTTTGGGAATCCCCCACGCCTATTACGTTGACGCCATTCGGCTGACGGAAGATGAAGACGGAGAAAAGGCCGTCCAGGTATCCATCGAGAACCTCTGCGGCAGCCGACAGATCCGGACCATGACCCTGCCCGCTTTGGCAGGCGTGACCAAGAACATCGGAAAGCTGGAGCTGTCCACCGTGGACAGAAAGCTGGAATCCCTGACGGTGGAGGCCAGGAAAATCGGTCTCGACGATCTTCCGTCTCTGTCAAAGGAGGATACAGGCTTCAAGGGCTCTCTGACAAAGGTGGCAGGCATCGAGGTGCCAAAGGCCGTCGAGAGAGAGAGCCGGATCTTCCGGGAGGATTTTTCAGCCTTCGCGGATTTGTTGAAGGAGGAGCTGGCAGAAAGGGGTGTGCGCGTTGGATAAGAGAGAATACAAGGGCATCCTAGTGATCGCGGAGATGGAGCATGACCACATTCACAGAGTGGCCTTCGAGCTGCTGTACAAAGGCCGCCGGCTGGCGGAGGCCGCGGGGGAGAGCCTGTCCTGCCTGCTGCTGGCCGGACAGGACACAGACACTTCCGAGCTGTGCCGCAGAGGCGCGGACCAGGTCTTTGTCATGGAGGACCCGTGCTTTGCCGCGCCGGAGGAAAGCCTCTTTGCTGAAAACATCGTCAGCTTCATCAGAGAGCGCCGGCCTGCCACCGTTTTGGTCGGAGCGACTCATCTGGGAAGGTCCCTGGCACCGAGAATGGCCGCGATACTGGGCACCGGACTGACTGCCGACTGCACGGAGCTGAAGATCGCCGATGACGGCGCGCTGGAACAGATCCGGCCGGCCTTCAGCGATAACATCCTGGCCCATATTAAGACCAGGAACCGGCCGCAGATGGCGACGGTGAGATACAAGGAATTTCAGGAGGCTCAACTGCGGGAAGATGCGGAGATCCGCATAGAGAAGCTTCCGCCTTACGTGACGGAGTCCAAAGGCGTCAGAATTGAGAACATCGCCTCCATCGGCCAGATGGATATCACCGACGCAGAGGTGGTTGTCGCAGGCGGCAGAGGCATCCGCAAAGAAGAGGATCTGCAGCTTTTACAGGAGCTGGCTGACGTGCTGGGCGGCCAGGTAGGCGTATCCCGCGCCTTGGTGGACGCCGGTATGGCTGCCAGCAGCATCCAGGTCGGCTACAGCGGAAACAGAGTGAAGCCAAAGGTGTACATCGCCTGCGGCATTTCCGGCGCCCCGCAGCACCTGGCGGGCATGAAGGAATCCGACCTGATCATCGCCGTCAACAGCGATCCGTCAGCGCCGATTTTCCAGGTTTCCGATTACGGCTTTGTAGGCGATCTCTACGAGATCGTTCCACGGCTGACAGAGGTATTGAGAAGCGAAGCTTCCGGAAAGGACAGGTAGAAGTCCATGAAATATCATCCGATTACAAGCGAAGTTGTAGACCGTCTGATTCAGGCGGTGGGAGAGGATTTCGTCATCACCGGTAGGGAACGGACGGCATCCTACCTGTACGATGAGGTGGAGATCACCTACCGCCCGGATGCGGCGGTGGATTCTGTGGTGGTGAAACCGGCGGATACCCAGGAGGTGGCGGCTGTCATGAAGGTCGCGGACGCCCTGACCGTGCCGGTGGTCGTCCGGGGCGGCGCTACCGGCCTGGCCGGCGGCTGTACACCTGTGGTGGACAGCATCATCATCTCCACAGAGCGAATGAATCACATACTGGAAATCGACGAGGAGAACATGGTAGCCGTGCTGGAAGCCGGCGTGACCCTGATGGATCTCCTGGAGGAGCTGGAACAGCACGACGGTCTCAGTTTTCCGGTGCACCCGGGAGACGAAGGCGCTCAGATGGGTGGCATGGCCGTGACCAACGCAGGCGGCGCGCGGGCAGTGCGCCACGGCGTCATGCGCAAGCACATCTTGGGCGTGGAAGCCGTGCTGCCAAACGGTGAGATATTGGAATTGGGCGGCAAGCTGATCAAAAATAACGCGGGGTACAACCTGACCCAGCTGCTGCTGGGCAGCGAGGGAACCCTGGCCATCGTAACAAAGGTGATCCTGAAGATCTTCCCGAAGGACAAGGCGTCCGCCACCATCGTGGCGCCTTTTGAGACCATCCGGGACGCGTGCCACGCGGTGACGGATATTTTGAAGAGCGGCTACACGCCTCTGGCGGTGGAGTACATGGACAAGAGGCTCTTTGTGGATACGGCAAAGATGCTGGGCCTCGAATGGCAGGCAAAGGACGGCAGCGCTGACCTTTTGATCATTTTATCGGAGCGGACGGAGCAGCAGCTGTACGACGCCGTAAGGGCCATCAACGAGATCTGCAAAGCCAACAAAGCCCTGACGTGCCTCTTCGCCGGTAAGGAAAAGGAGCAGGAGGAGCTGCTGCTGGTCAGAAGCCAGCACTATGAGCTGATTAAGAACGAGATCTGCGACTCCTTCGATATGGCTGTGCCGGTATCCCACGTGTCCGATTTCATTCTGAAGCTGAAGGAACTGGTGGAAGAGTATCATACGGGGACCAACGTCATCGCCCATATCGCCGACGGAAACGTACACAACGATATCCTCTATCTCCCTGATGGGTCCATTCCGGACTATGCCGACGAGCTGAAGCACAAGATGTACGACCTCTGCTACAGCTACGGCGGCACGGTGACCGGCGAGCACGGCATCGGCAAGATCAGGGTAGAAGAACTGAAGGCTCAGAAGCCGGCGGCCGAGCTGGCCCTGATGGAAGGCATCAAAGCGGTATTCGACCCGAAGGGCATCATGAACCCGGGCGCGGTACTCGGCATAGCATAGAAAAGCAAAAAGACAGAGAAAACAGAAGAGGACTGGCCGCCTGCGAAAGGCAGGCGGCCAGTCCTCTTTTAGGCTCTGTCTCTGATGATCTTTACCAGCTGTATCACCACCGTCGGCAGCAGGGCCAGACCGCAGACCCAGCCGATCTGCGCGCCGGTCAGTGCCGCAATGCCGAAGGCTGCAGTGAAAAACGGCAGCAGTAGAATGGCCAGCAGCAGGATCGTGCCCAGGACGAAGGCGCCGATGGTGTACACGTTGGTCAGCAGACCCAGACGGAAGATGGACTGGTCTCCCCGGGAGTTAAAGCCGTGCCACAGCCGGGCCAGACACAGGGTGGCGAAGGCCATGGTGGAGGCGGTCTGCGGATCTGTTCGCAGACCGAGATAGAAGGCCGCGATGGTAGCCGCACCGATGATCAGCCCCTGAAGGGACACCTGACGCAGGGTTGCCTTTGTCAGAACGGATTCATCTCGCGGCCTTGGCTTGTCGCGCATCAGAGCCGTATTCAACGGCTCCATGCTGATGGCCAGAGCCGGCAGGCTGTCGGTGATCAGGTTGATGAACAGCAGCTGGACGGCGGTAAACGGTGTCGGCAGCGCCATCAGGGAGGCGTACAGGACCACCAGAATGCCGGCGGCGTTGCCGGACAGCAGGAACTTGATGGCATTTTTGATGTTGGCGTAGATGTTCCTGCCGTTGAGGACCGATTTGATGATGGTGGCGAAGTTGTCGTCGGTCAGGATCATGGATGCCGCGTCCTTGGCAACTTCTGTGCCGGTGATGCCCATGGCCACTCCTACGTCAGCCTGCTTCAGGGCCGGCGCGTCGTTGACACCGTCGCCGGTCATGGCCGCGATGCTGCCCCGCGCCTGCCAGGCGTTGACGATGCGGATCTTGTTGTCCGGGCTGACCCTGGCGTAGACGCTGATGTGCGGCAGCTTTTCCGCCAGCTCGGCGTCGTCCATGGCGTCCAGCTCCGTGCCTGTGACGGCCAGGTCTCCGTCCTCCATGATGCCGATGCGCCTCGCGATGGCAGAGGCCGTGACCTTGTGGTCGCCGGTGATCATGACCGCTTTGATCCCTGCATCTCTGCAGTCTGCCACGGCCTGGGCGGATTCCTCTCTCGGCGGGTCCATCTCCGCCATCATGCCCAGGTATTTCAGATCGTTTTCATCTTCAAAGGTCAAAGTTTTTTCCGCCGGCAGGATCTTCCTCGCGAAGGCCAGCACCCGCAGGCCCTGGTCTGAGAGATCAAAGTTTTTCTGGCGGATCTGTTCCTTATCGTCGTCGGTGAGATCTTTTGTCCGGCTTAAGATCACGTCCAGCGCGCCTTTGGTGTAGGCCACGTACTGGCCGTCTATGGAGTGGAGGGTGGTCATCAGCTTTCTATCGGAGTCAAAGGGCAGTTCGGAAAGCCGCGGCAGCGACGCCTTTGCCGCCGTGTAATCCCCGCGAACGGCCGTATAGTAATCGGCCAGAGCGGTCTCCGTCGGATCGCCCTTTGTTTCACCGTCCGCGACAACGGCGTCGTTGCAGAGAGCGGAGGCCTGCAGCAGCGCGTCCAGATTGGCGTCTTCGCAGACCACCTGCTCCACGGTCATCTTGTTCTGGGTCAGGGTGCCGGTCTTGTCGGAGCAGATGACGGACACGCAGCCCAGTCCTTCGACGGCGGACAGTTGCTTGATGATGGCGTTTTGATCGGCCATGCGGGAGGTGCCGATGGCCAGGGATATGGTGATGATGGAGGACAGAGCTTCCGGAATGGCCGCCACGGCCAGGGCCACCGCGAAGAGCAGGGAATCGGCAAAGGCCATGCCGCGGTACAGGCTCAAGGCGAAGACCAGGGCACAGATGGCCATGATGGCGATGGAAAGCTTTTTGCTGAAATTGTCCATGGTGATCTGCAGCGGCGTCCTGCGCTCTGCCGTGTTGTTCATCAGGTCGGCGATCTTGCCCAGCTCGGTGGATTGACCGACGCCGGTGATGACAGCCCGTCCGCGTCCGTAGGTGACCAGGGAGCCGGAGAAGACCATGTTGACCTGATCGCCCAAAGCGATGCCTTCCGAAGTCAAGGTATCCGCCGTCTTTTCTACCGGCTCCGATTCGCCGGTCAGGGAGCTTTCGTTTAATTTCAGCGAGTAGCTCTCCACGATGCGTCCGTCGCCGGGCACGATATCCCCGGCTTCCAGACGGATGATGTCGCCGCAGGCCAGGTCGGCGGCGCTGATCTCCTGATTTTCGCCGTCCCTGATGACCTTAGCCACAGGGGCGGACAGGCTCTTCAGGCTTTCCAGAGATTTTTCCGCTTTGATGTACTGGACCGTACCCAACATGGCGTTGAGGACCAGGACCGCCAGGATCACGGCGGTGCTTTCTGTATTGCCGGTGGCCATGGAGATGGCGGCGGCCACGATTAAAATGATGACGAGAAGATCCTTGAACTGCTCCAGAAAGATCTGCAGCGTGGTCTTTTTCTTTTTCTCCTGCAGCTTATTCTCTCCGAAGATCCGGCGGTTTTCCGCGGCCTGGTTCTGGCTTAAACCGGACACGCTGGTGTTGAATTCTTTCAGCACAGATGGAATCTCTTTGTTGTAATACATGTAAATACCTCCCGTCGATGTGGTTAGTATGCCCGAAAGTCTAAAAAAAGAGACTTCCAAGGCAGCAAAAGAAGTCTGCCTTAAAAGTCTCGCTGTTTCAAGTAACTGCGGATCGCCTGAAGCTCAGGAGATCGTACTGACGCATATTACTGCAATCCCGGGTTCCCGTGTGGGCGGGCTGCCAGCTACTCCCTTTTAAGGGATATGTGTTTTTTTCTGTTTACACACTATAGCACATGGGAAAGATTTGTGCAAGGGGGCAGCGGAAGATTTTACTTGTATTGAACAAAATCAGACGAAAGTCTGAAGGCTGTTTTCCCGTTCGTCCGGATCGCTGCCACAGCAAAAAACAGTTGATTACGGGGCAGATTTTCGATACACTGGAGATACACAGGAATAGAAGAAATATCTGAAAGGAACGAAGGCTGAGAAAAGCGGAAGAAAAACTGAGGGAAAGATGAAAGAGGAAAACTTTTTTCTGGGGCAGATCGAGGACAAGATCGCCCAGTGTGAGAACAAATATATTGTCACCTGTACAGGGTTTTTGGACGGCCACCAGCAGTCGCTGGCGCGTCTGTACTGCCGGAAAAATCACGTGGCAGTCTTTGATCGGAAGGAAGAGCAGGCCGCGGCGGCGGAGGGAAAGCTTCCTTCGTGCCGAGCCTGTTTTTACGGCGGCTACGACGACGCGGAGCGAGTCGTTTTGATCAACCTGCCGGATTACGCTTTTGTGGAGGACGAGGAGCCGCTGACGGTGATCCGGGCGTCGGCCCCTGCAGGCGGCAGACCGCTGACCCATCGGGATTACCTGGGGTCTCTGGTAGGCCTGGGGATCAAAAGGGAGCTGCTGGGGGATATTCTGGTGCGGCCTGACGGCGCGGATATCATCGTTCTGGCTGATATCGCCGATTTTATCCTGATGAACTACTGCAAGGCGGGCCGCACAGGGCTTTCGCTGGAGCGGCTGCCTGTGTCGGAGCTGATCGTTCCGGAAATCGACAGGAAGATTGTGACGGACACGGTGGCTTCCCTGCGGCTGGACAACATCGTGGCGTCGGCCTTCGGACTTTCCAGAGGCAGAGCGTCGGAGGCCATCAAAGGCGGCATCGTCTTTGTGAATCACGTGGAGGTGATCAAAGCGGACGCGGCTGTCAGCGAAGGCGACCAGATTACCCTGCGGGGGAAAGGAAAAGCGCGGCTGGCAGAGATCGGCGGGAGATCCAGAAAGGACAGGATCTATGTGCAGATCGAACGGTATTAGGTGATGCGCCCCTTGGAGCATGTGCAATATGCGGAATGTGGAAGCTTGGAGGTCCGCGAGTTATCCACAGGAGTTATCCATAAGGGGAACTATCTAAATTGCAGAACTTTTTTTGATGCCCGAAAAAGTGCTGGATATGGCGGCGTTGCCGTGCTATGATAGGGATAAGAAGCGTACCGACGGGGAGGTGAAAGAGATGATTTTGACAAAGGCGGACCTGCTGGCGATCGGCCAGGTCATGGATGAAAAGCTGAAGCCCATTGAAGAGCGGCTGGACCGAGTAGAGGACCGCTTAGACAGGCTGGAAAAACGAGTGGACAGCCTGGAGCAGGGATTTGTTCTTTTGAAAGAAGAAGTCACCGGTCTGGGAAAATGCGTGGACGGTTTGGAGCAGGGATTTGTTCTTTTGAAAGAAGAAGTCGCCGGTCTGGGAAAACGCGTAGACAGGCTGGAACAGGGATTTGTTCTTTTGAAAGAAGAAGTCGCCGGTCTGGGAAAACGCGTAGACGGTCTGGAGGCAGAAGTGCGCGGGATCAAGGTATATCTGGAAAGCAATATCGAGCCGAGGCTGAAGACAATAGAGTCCGCCTGCCTCAGTACATACAACCGTTATTGCAGAGAGACGGAACGTATGCAGAAAACCTATTCGGACGTTGAGCTGCTGAAAGGTGCGGTGGTGGAGCACAGCAGGACGCTGTCGCGGCATGAGCAATTGATTGCCGCGCTGCAGGCGGTGTGACGGTGCTGGCCGATGAAGCTGCCATATGCCAAAAAGAAAAGGGACTGTGTCTCAGCATTTTCGATGCTTCTGACCGGATCCCTTTTTTGATTCAGATGATATGAATGTATTCTTCCAGCTCCCGCTCCATTTCAACACGGTGGTGTTTTGTGTAGATGCCGGGCATGCCGCCGGTGTGGAGCATGATGACGGTTTCTCCCTGGCGGATTTCGCCGGACTTTACCATTTCCAGTATGGCGGCGAAGGTTTTTCCGGTATAGCAAGGGTCCAGAATGATACCTTCCTTGCGGCCCATGTAGTAGATGGCCTCGCGGACCTCCTTGACAGGGTTGTTGTATTCTCCCCGGTCGTAGTCGCTGGTCAAGTCGAAATCCTCTTCTTTCATGTCGATGTCCAGCTGGTGGAAAGCCTTTACTCTGGCAAAATAGTCAGCGGCGGCTTTTTTGACGCCTTCCTCGAAAGGCAGAATGGCGATGCCGGTGAGACGCAGAGGCAGCTGTTCATTTTTGATGGCGACAGCAAGGCCCATGTAGGTTCCCAGACTGCCTACGGTGGAGACGACGCGGACATCCTGGAGCCCCAGCGCCTCTGTCTGCTGTGCCAGCTCCAGAGCGCAGTCGTAGTAGCCAAGCATACCCAGTTCATTGGAACCGCCGGTAGGAATAAAGTAGACCTTTTCGCCTTGTTCCTCCCACTGGCGCGTCACCTTTTCTACAGCCATATCCTGGAGCTGATCGCCGGTATGTACGCCGTCTTCTTGGACCAGATAGACCGGGCAGCCCATGATGCCGTCTAATAGTAAATTGGCGGACAGCTCGCCCGGGTAAGGGTCTACCGCCACGATGGCGGCCTTCAGCCCCAGCTTAGCCGCCACCGCGCCGGTAAGTCGTCCGTGATTGGTCTGGGCGCCGCCTACGGTGAGCAGCATGGTAGCGCCCTGGTCCAAGGCGTCCTTAGCCAGGTATTCCAGTTTACGCAGCTTATTTCCTCCTGTGCCGAAATCGGTGAGATCGTCACGCTTCAGATAGAGCCGGATGCCGAGCTCTTCAGAGACGGTCTTCAGATAGGTCAGCGGGGTGGGAAGGGTGATCAGCTGTAATTTTTCACGTTGTAATGTCATAATGTATCTCCTTTGTTATATCGATATTTTGGGGTCGGATATCTAAAACCACGGGATCTAATTACCCGGATTCCGGGGACTTGAGCTCTGCAGGGCCAGCTGCTGCCTGTAATCTGCCAGATTCTTCTCCAGCAAGGCCGGTGTATCCAGACTGTACGGACATTTGCTTTTGCATTGGCCGCAGTGGAGACATTCTGTGATCAGCTCCATGTCCGCCTGATGCGCTTCATCCATATAGATGTCGGTCGGCGCACGGCGGATCAGAAGGGACATGCGGGCACAGTCGTTGATTTTGATACCCACAGGACATGGCATGCAGTAACCGCAGCCGCGGCAGAAGCCGCCGGACAGCTCGCGGCGCTCCTTTTCGATGAAGGCTTTCCTTTCATCGTCGATGACCGGAGGTTTCCTTCCGCAGGCCAGGAATTGGTCCAGTTCCTCTATCTTCTGTACACCCCAGATTGGCAGCACGTTGTCGTACTGGTCGATAAAGGCGTAGGCGGCGTCAGCTCTGGTGATCAGGCCGCCGCTCATGGCCTTCATGGCGATAAAGCCCATGTCTGCTTCTTTGCAGAGGGCTGCCAGTTCCAGGTCGGCCTCTGCGGAAAGATAGCAGAATGGGAACTGAAGTGTCTCATAGAGACCGCTTTCAATAGCTTCCTTCGCCACGGGAATGCGATGGTTGGTGATGCCGATGTGGCGGATCTTTCCTTGGGCTTTAGCTTCTTCCATAGCCTCGTACAGGCCGGTGCCGTCGCCGGGTTTCGGACAGACGGCAGGGTTATGGAACTGATACAGGTCCAGGTAGTCAGTCCTGAGATTGGTCAATGTAGTTTCCAGATCAGACCGGAATGCATCCGCGTTTGCGGCCATGGTCTTGCTGGCAAGGTATATTTGATCGCGCAGGCCCCGTCCGCACAGAGTGCGGCCCAGCTTTTCCTCGCTGTCTGTATAGAAACGGGCTGTATCGAAGAAGGTCACGCCGTTTTCATAGGCGTGCATGATCAAAGCGTCGGCTTCCTCAAAGGAGATCCGCTGGATGGGCAGCGCGCCGAATCCGTTCTTGTCCGTAATGATTTCTGTTTTTCCAAGTCTGACTTGTGACATAAGCAGTTTCTTCTCCTTTCTGCTGCCGGTGCGTTCTGAAGCGTTGCCGCTTTGACAAAAATCGATTTTCGATTAACCGGCGGTCTGCGCAAAGCGGGTTTGCGGCAGACAAACCAATATCCTTTAATTTTTCAAGCTCTGCAGCGGCGCCGGGATTCTGCCGCCTCGGTTGATCATCTTGGCAGGAGACTGGCTGCGGACAGGCATGACAGGGCCATACCCCAGCAGGCCGCCGAAATCCAGTTCTTCACCTTCGGAGAGGCCGATGGCAGGAATGACTCTGACAGCCGTAGTCTTGGAATTGACCATGCCGATGGCGGCTTCATCTGCGATGATAGCGGAGATGACCTCACTGGCGGTATCGCCGGGGATCACGATCATGTCCAGGCCTACAGAGCAGACTGCCGTCATAGCTTCCAGCTTCTCGATGGAAAGGACGCCGTTTCTGGCGGCGGCGATCATGCCCGCGTCTTCGCTGACCGGAATGAAAGCGCCGGACAGACCTCCTACGCTGGAAGAAGCCATAACGCCGCCTTTTTTCACCGCGTCGTTGAGCATGGCCAGGGCCGCTGTGGTGCCGTGGGCGCCGCACTGCTCCAGACCGATCTCCTCTAAAATATGGGCGACGGAGTCGCCAACGGCAGGGGTCGGTGCAAGAGATAAGTCGATGATGCCGAATTCTACGCCCAGCATTTCAGCGGCCTCGACCGCAACCAACTGGCCCATGCGGGTGATCTTAAAGGCGGTTTTTTTGATGGCTTCCGCTACTTCATTCATGGTTGCGTCGGCAGGCATCTTTGACAGAACGCTGCGTACGACGCCCGGACCGGAAACGCCGGCGGACAGCACGCAGTCCGCTTCACCGACGCCGTGGAAGGCGCCCGCCATAAACGGATTGTCTTCAACGGCATTACAGAATACTACCAGCTTGGCGGCGCCGATGCACTGTCTGTCCTTGGTCAGCTCAGCTGTTTCCCGGATCTTCTGGCCCATCAGCTTTACCGCGTCCATGTTGATGCCGGCTTTGGTGGAGCCTACGTTGACAGAGGAGCAGACCAACTCGGTTTCAGCAAGGGCGCGGGGGATCGCCTCGATCAGTTCCCGGTCGCCCGCGGAAAAGCCCTTCTGTACCAGGGCTGAGAAGCCTCCGATAAAGTTGACGCCGACCTCATGGGCCGCTTTGTCCAGAACTGCCGCGTATTTCACCGGGTCGCCGCCCGAAACGCCCACCAGCATGGAGATCGGCGTGACCGAAATCCTTTTGTTGACGATGGGAATCCCGTATTTTTTTTCGATGGATTGGCCGACTTTGACCAGGTCTCGGGCCTTGGTGGTGATCTTCTCGTAGACCTTCTGACAGGATCTGTCGATGTCGCTGTCAGCGCAGTCCAGCAGGGAGATGCCCATGGTGATGGTTCGTATGTCTAAGTTTTCTTCCTGTATCATGGTGATGGTTTCCATGATATCGCTCATGTTCAGCATTTGCAGATACCTCCCGTCCTAAATTCTGTGCATGGAGTTGAAGATATTCTCGTGCATGACGTGGACCTGCATGGCCGGTACCTGGTCCTCGATGGACTTCTGTAGCTGATCGATCTGCATCGTCGCTTTGGTAATGTCGATGATCATGACCATGCAGAAGAAGCTGTCCAGTACGGACTGGGTTACTTCTACTACGTTGGCGTTGGCGTTGGAACAGGCCGTGGAGACCTTGGCAAGGATGCCCACCATATCTCTTCCGATCACGGTAACAACGGCTTTTGATGTTTCGTTCATAGCGATTCTCCTTTTATTTTTACTTCGTATTGATCGTCCGATAAAAAATCATTCACCTTATATGATATATGAAGCTGGGGGTACTTTTCAAGGAAAAACTTCTTATTTCTCCCGCTGTTTCCGATCAAATTAGAAAAGCACCGCCGGTTGGCGAAGAAGTCGACCTTGATTCTCTGATCAAAGGGTGCTGCCGGCAGCGGGCTCAGCAGTTGTTCCAGCTGCTGCTGGAGCTGCTCCCTGGCGATGTCGCCTTCTACCAGCTGGCGAAAGGCAGGATGAAAGGTACTCGCTGCGGTTCCGCCTTCTCCGGTCAGGATGTCGCTGCTCTTCAGGCCGACCCGAATGATGTTGATGCCGGCTGCGGTAAGGATCTTGTACATTTCCTTGGTACGAAAGACGGCAGTTTCCTGATCCAGCGGCTGGTACTGACCGCTGAGATACTGGTCGTAAAGGGCGGTATCGCCGATGACCACCGTAGGATAGAGGCGGGCGATGGACGGTTTGATCCTGACCGTTTCCCGGGCGGAATACAGGTCCTTTTCCAGGGTATCGCCCGGCAGGCCGATCATCAGCTGGAGGCCCAGCTCAAAGCCGTATTCCTGAATCAGGCGGCTGCTCTCATAGACACAGCCGCTGTCATGGCCTCGCCCGGAAAGCCGCAGGACCTCGTCATCAAAGGACTGAACGCCCAGCTCGATAGTATCTGCACCATAGCGCTTCAGATTGTCCAAGATGGCTTCATTTATATAGTCCGGCCTGGTAGACATGTGGATCTTGTGGATCCTGCCCGCGTCCTTGTATCGCTTCGCGATGGCCAGATAGGCCGACTGCTCCTCCATGGGGATCCCGGTAAAGCTGCCGCCGAAGAAGGCGACTTCGATGGTCTGGGCTCTGTTTTCCAACGTGGACAGCCAGGTTTCTATGGTATGGACCACATCTTCTCCGGTCACCGGCTGCTGATGGGCTGTGATCTTCTTCTGGTTGCAGAAGACACAGTCGTTGGGACAGCCTTTGTGGGGGATGAAGATGGGAATGATGGCATGCTTTTTTACTCGTTTCACTTGTCTTTCACCTCCAGCTTGAAAAAAGTTTGGCAAAACGTTTGGCATTTTCACTAAAACCGTGGTTTTTGCCAAACTTTGATGCGGATGTTTGGCAAATCGTTTGGCAATTCAGCGGAATCCGCGAATTTTGACAAACGGCGGGGCCTTTAGCGGAGTTTGCTCATGGCACTATTCTAACACGAAAAAAGGAGGAAAAAAAGATACTTTGTTTTTCTTTGTCGTTCCCTCTTGACTTTTGTGCATGTTCTGCGTTACGCTAGTAGCGAGGAGGGTGCAAATGAAACAAAATACTTTGATGACCTCAGGGGTAATTTGGAAAGAATTGCTTTTGTTTGCGGTTCCATTGGTATTGGGCAATCTGTTTCAGCAGTTGTACAGCGTGGTGGATTCTGTGGTCGTAGGCAACGTGGTGGGCAGTCACGCTCTGGCGGCTGTAGGCGCCAGCGGATCGATCATCCAGCTTTTGATCGGCTTCATCATCGGAGCGTCGGCCGGTGCGGGCGTAGTGACCAGCCAGTTTTACGGAGCGCAGAATGAGGAAGGCGTCCACAAGGCAGTGCATACGACCCTCACCATATCGATCTGCGCAGGCGTACTGATTTCCGTGGTCGGAGTTTTGCTGACACCATGGATCCTGCGCGCGATGGACACGCCGGAAGAAGTCTTTGATCAGGCGGTGGACTATTTGAGAGTGTTCTTTGCCGGTCACTTTTTTGCTGTCATCTACAATATGATGGCCGGCATTCTCAATGCTGTTGGAAATTCCCGCCGTTCCCTGGTCTATCTGATCATTGCGGCGGTGTCAAACATTTTTCTGGATCTCCTTTTTGTTGCGGTGCTGAAAACAGGCGTTATAGGCGCGGCTCTGGCCACAGACATCAGCCAGGGTATATCCTGTCTGTTCATTCTGCTTTTCCTTTGCAGAAGTAAGGAATCCTACAGGATCAACCTGCGAGACATCCGGTTCTACGACAATCTGCTGTCCCAGATCCTTCGGATCGGCTTGCCGACCGGCGTACAGAATATCGTGGTATCTCTTTCCAACGTGGTCGTTCAGTCAGGGATCAACAGTTTCGGCGCTACGGTCATGGCGGCGTATGCGGCCTATAACCGGATCGACGGGTTCATTCTGCTGCCGGTGATCAGCATCGGCATGGCAGCAACTACCTTCGCCGGACAGAATTACGGAGCCCGGAAGTTGGAACGGGTCCACAAGGGTATGAAGGTTTCCCTGGGCATGGGGACGGTTTATGCTCTCATCGCAGGTGGGGCGATGCTGATCCTGGCGCCGTACATCATACGGATCTTTACGGACAACCGGGAAGTCATCGAGACCGGCATCTACATGATGAAATATTTATATCCGTTCTATTGGGTGCTCGCCGTTTTTCATGTTGCCGTGGGCAGCATTCGGGGCGTGGGCCGGACCTTCGAGGCGATGGTCCTGTCTTTGATCTCCCTTTGCGCTCTGCGGGTTCTGTGGATTTGGGGCGTGTTCCGGATCGCCCATGAACTGTATCTGCTGCTACTGGGCTATCCGGTTACCTGGGTGGTAGGCGCACTGATGGTAGCGGTCTATGTAAAGAAATTCCACTGGCTGGACGAAGAGAAGATCAGCCTGTGACAGAAACAGCAAAAGGATCAGCATTCAGTATATGAATGCAATAGATTCATTCGGTACATCATCGACGGAATGATTGAGAAAGGGAAGGATCATGGTAAACATAGGAAACCGCTGGGACCAGTTGCTGGCCTCGGAATTTGAAAAAGAATACTATCAGAAGCTGCGGCAGTTTTTGATCGCGGAATATCGCAGCCAGACCGTCTACCCCGGTATGCACGACATTTTCAACGCGCTGAAATATACGGACTACGACGATGTGAAGGTGGTCATTCTGGGCCAGGATCCGTATCACGAACCGGGGCAGGCCCACGGCATGGCCTTTTCCGTGCGCCCGGGCGTCAAGCAGCCGCCTTCGCTGGTGAACATCTTTCGTGAGCTGCAGGACGATCTGGGCATCGAGCCGCCGGATCACGGCTGCCTGGTCAAGTGGGCAGAGCAGGGTGTGCTGCTGCTCAATACCTGCCTGACCGTCAGGGAGCATCAGGCCAACTCCCACAAGGGCAAGGGCTGGGAGATCTTCACTGACAAAGTGATCAGCCTGCTGAACCAGCGGGAAAAGCCGATGGTGTTGATCCTGTGGGGCGGCAACGCCAAATCAAAGCAGGGCCTGATCACCAATCCCAACCACCTGATCCTGACCGGCGCCCATCCCAGCCCGCTGTCGGCGTACAACGGCTTCTACGGCGGAAGGTACTTTTCCAAGGCTAATGAGTTCCTGGTGAGTACGGGTCAGACCGGCATCGATTGGGATCTGAAGGATTGAATGCGAGGATTTTGAACAAAGATGACGTTGGAGGTAATGTATGGTCATTATGATCCGGGCTGCCGGCGGCGCTAGAAGCGGCGGAGGTGGCAACTGGTGATATATCGTGAAAACCTGGAGTACCTGGCCGGATACTATGAAAAGATATATAAGAACAACACCTTTACGCCCAATGCGGGAAAGCGCGGAAAGAATCTGGCCAATTACAAGAAGAAACTGAAGATCAGGCTCCACAAGGCGGTGCGGGAGAAGCGGCTGCAGCCGGCCGGACCGGGGCAGGCCAGGGACGCCCACATCCGGGCTGAGGCTCTGTCCAAGGATATCAATACATACGGAACAAAGGCAGATAAGAAGATCTTTTATGAGCAGATTCGTCTCATGGCGGAGGCGGAGCTACGTATCTTCATGGGTAGATATCCGGAATTTGAAGGGGCGCTGTCCACGATCTTCATGGGTGACAAGCAGGTGGACAAGCGGATGCGCAGAATCTCGC
This sequence comes from uncultured Senimuribacter sp., assembly GCA_964525085.1. Taxonomy (GTDB): domain Bacteria; phylum Bacillota; class Clostridia; order Peptostreptococcales; family Anaerovoracaceae; genus Senimuribacter. The sequence goes on along the minus strand of CAZGED010000005.1, from coordinate 8,894 downwards.
TGCTGGACTACTATCAGGACTTTTATCTGGTCAAGGTCATCAAAGGGGATATCTCCAAGCTGATGCCGGATTCGCCTACCATGCAGTATCCTCAAGCGCGGAACATGAAGCGAAGCTTTATCCTCCATGTGGGGCCAACCAATTCGGGCAAGACCTATCAGGCCATCGAGCGGCTGAAGTCGGCGGCCTGCGGGGTCTATCTGGGACCGCTGCGTCTTCTGGCTCTGGAAATTCACGACAAAATGAGCGCCAGCGGTATCCCCTGCACTATGATCACGGGAGAAGAGGAGATCGTGGAGGATTACGCGCTTGTCACGTCCAGCACCATCGAGATGATGGACGGAAGCAAGCGCTACGATATCGCCGTGGTAGACGAGGCCCAGATGCTGGCCGACCCTATGAGAGGCCACAACTGGACCAGGGCCATTCTGGGTCTGTGCGCTGACGAGATCCACGTGTGCATGGCGCCGGAGGCGGAAGCCGTGGTGAAGAAGCTGATCCGCATGTGCGGCGACCGTTATAAGGTAGTGCGCCACGAGAGAAACACCGAGCTGTCCTTCATTCCCGCCCCCTTTACCCTGGAGGAAGTGGAGGACGGAGATGCTTTGATCGTATTTTCAAAGAAGTCTGTCCTGCGTCTTTCGGCTTTGCTGGAGAAACGGGGCGTGGCCAGTAGCGTCATTTACGGGAACCTGCCGCCGGCAGCGAGGAAGGAGCAGATCTACCGGTTCATGTCGGGGCAGACGCAGGTGGTGGTCAGCACGGACGCCATCGGCATGGGAGTCAACCTGCCCATCCGCCGAGTGGTGTTCATGGAGACGGAAAAATACAATGGAAGGGTCATGCGGCCGCTGAAGCCTGCGGAGGTCCGGCAGATCGCGGGCCGGGCCGGGCGGTACGGCATGTACGAGGCGGGCTATGTGCAGGCGGCGAAGAATATGGCTTTGATCGGGGACGCTTTGACGTGCCCGCCGGAGGACTTGAACTATGTCTACGCCGGTTTCGCCGAAATTCTGCTGGACATTCCGGCTGATATTCCCGCCATTTTTAATACGTGGGAGAAGATGGGACGGTCCCGGTTCTTCCGTATGATGTCGGTGGAAGAGAGCCTGGCGCGGTATCTGTACCTGGAGAAGGTCATGGAGCGGCGGGGCAGAGGCACGAGGCTGGCGGACTGTGACAAGCACCAGGTCTATCAGCTAATCTCCTGTCCGTGCGACGCCAGGGAAAGGCCGGTCATGGATTTGCTGGCCGATTACATGCGTGCGATCCTGATCAAAGGGCGGACCAGCCTGCAGTTCCCCATGCTGGACGAGGAAAATCCGGAGCTACATACCCTGGAAAGCTATTATAAATGTCTGGATCTTTATCATCAGGTCAGCCGCCGCTTTGGATTTCCTTATGAAAAGCATGGCCTGGACGCAACGAAAAAGGTCTGCGTGGAGAGGATCAACGCTATTCTGACGGCGGATACGGGAAAATCCGCGGCGGCGGACTGATG